>NZ_JBNPWQ010000027.1:0-96418 GCF_050433745.1 Sphingobacterium sp. HSC-15S19 | reverse complement strand
CCTTCCAACTCTTTGGAACGGCTTGGAATTATCCACTTTAGTCTTTTTTGTCATATACTTTACAATTTAGTGTAAAGCTATATCAGGACAAGACAAACGCCCAATATTGATTAAACTTATGAATATTTCCGTTCCTAACAATCTCAAATTTGCGTTCATTCCAAATCTGATCATCATAGCCTACAACTTGCCTTCCCAACTCTTTGACCTCACCCGGTTTAATACAGTTGATGATTTTCTCAAAATTCTTCTTATCATCAAAAAGCAATGCTTTTTGGGCCATCATCCAATGTTCCGCAGTCCTATAGGTAATATTATCTACTGTAAACGGACTCTCATACCATTGACTGAAAACAAATTTTCCAACTTCCTGATTATGCTTAGCTGTATGTCCCCAAAAGAAAAGAAATTTGAAGCTATCTCCATTTTCAAATCTATCGGTTAGCCACTTGATAGTATATTTTACCATATGCTCAATTCAAAATTGATCGCCTATTATCCATCGACATACAATGATACGCAAAAAATTGAAGCCACATCTCTCGAAGTTGCTTCACAACTTATCTATTTGTTAGGGCTGGCTCTTATTTATACGAATCGATTGATTTGGAAGATTTTATAGCATACTTTGGAATGAACTGTGTATTTATTAGCACCAAAATAGCTACAATCTAAGTTAACAATTATGCTACATATTTATTTGCCATCTAAAGCCTTATACTTCACGAAATTCTACAGATTGAATATTAATGAAATCAATAGAAATTTTAGTTTCTATTAGCTTTTTATGACCTTTTGAATCCTCTACATATAAATCTAGAAAAATACAGCCACTTTTATATCCGTGTTCGAGATATGGCTTATATTGAAAACTGTCTTTTCTTCCTTTAAATTTATAATCATATCTTAGTAAGGTATAATCATTATCCCAAAGATAAATTTCGATATCTGTTCTAAGAGCTCTTTTAACAGCAATATAACGATGTAACAAAAGTAAACTAATGCCCAATGTTGCTACAGCTAGATAAAATGTTAATTCATTTAAACTCATTTTTATTTTCTCTAATAATAGTATCTACAATTCAAGTAATAGCATAGTGTTCCATAAAGCATTCATAACTTGGGTATTCATTACCCAAACGCTCGCATTTTTGTTAATTTTGATAAACTCCTATGTTGCCATTTGTCATTGCAGTTGCCTGTAAAATACATAAGAAGTCTTTAATGGGGAGTTTTTCTTGTACCATTGAAGGGGGCATGTAGTAAATCGTTTTCTGTGCCAATTAGCGTATAAATGCCGTCCTTCCGTTCGATCCCAACCAAAATATCTGCTCCTAGATTATTTAAGTACTGAATTATTTCACTATGCTCATCTCTATAGTTTTCTGCCGATAACGTATCCAACATATTCCGTTTTATTCTCGCTTTTAGATTGATACGTTTCATTTTATTCTCTCATTGAACTCAGCTAAAAGTATTAAAAAAATACGCTATTAAAACTATTTGTAAACGACTATTGTTCTTACAATACAAAAGGGCTACAAAATTCCTTTCGAAGGAAAGTTTAAATATAAAAATTGGCGTCGTACAGTGAAAATCCAATAGTCTTTAAAAACATTGGATGACGAAACAAAAAAGAGGAAACGATAGGAAACATAAAAATTACTGTACAAATAAACGCTAAGAGAAAGGGTCTGATGAGAATCAGGCCCTTTTGACGTAAAAAAGCCAGATTTCACGACCTGGCTTCTAAACTAAACTTAAATAGATGATTCACTAGTGGTATGTCTTTTATTATTTGTAAACCACTAGTTATTGGCTCTTATTTATACGAATTGATTGATTTGGATACTTTCCAGTCATTACCCACACGCTCCAAAGTGACAAGATCAGTCTTGGTGAAATCCTCAAATTTCAAAGTCACTTTAGCAATCATATAATCTGCGGATTCTTCTAAAATATCTGTGCTTACGGTACAGTTCAGCTTTTCGCCTTTTTGTTTTTTGAAGGATTTAACCACTTCGCTACGGCTGTTAGACAACGCATTGGTAGTTTGGATCTTTTGATTAAAATCAGCTGCAAATAACTGCTCTACTCCTGCTGATTCGCCCGCAGTCGTTACTGCAACATAGTGCTCTAAAGCGAAATCAGCGGTGGAAAGGTTAACGTTTGCTTTTGTTACTTTTGCTCCAGGTCCTTCAGCTGCCATAGCGAAAGTAGATACTGCGATTAAAGCTGCTGCTGCGAATGTTTTTACTAGCGTTTTTTATCGAAATTATTTGTTTTTTATTTGATGATAAAGCTATCATGAGTGTCCTTTGAATACACTCATGATGGTTCATAATGTCTTTATTTTATAGTGTTAGTTTTTCATCTAAATAATTTGTTCTTCAATTGTGATGAAGCTATTATGAGCATTTCCATCGATGCTCATGATGGTTTTTGTTCTTATTTGTTGACTCAAAACTACGACACAATAGGCCCCTAGCCTATCGGCTTTAGACTAACGATTAGGAAAACTCGGTGAATAGCGGAAATGGGAAGGCGAATTTTAATTATGTGATGTAGGTCACGTTAAATTACGATATGAAATCGAGAGATTTGTTCCAACAAAAAGAAAATCTCAACGATATGAAAGCAAAACAACTCTTTATACAAATAGGACTATTTTTGGCTTTATTCACCCTAATAGTACCCCATTGCTATGCAACAAATCGAAAACCGAAAATTCTATTTGTAGTAACTAGTCACGATACAAAAGGTAATACAGGCGAGAAAACAGGTTATTATCTCGGGGAAGTCTCACATCCCTGGGAGGTTTTAACAGCGGCTGGATATGAGATTGATTTCCTTAGTCCACAGGGAGGGAATCCACCTGTGGATGGATTTGACCTGACTGATCCTGTTAACAAAAAATTCTGGGAGGATAAATACTACCACAATAAAATCACCCATTCCCTTAAACCTTCTCAGGTAAAACCGGAAGATTATAAAGCCATTTTCTATGCCGGAGGACATGGTGCGATGTGGGATCTGCCTTTCGATTCGACAATCGCAAAGATTGCAAGCAAGATATACGAAGCAAACGGCGTTGTCGCAGCTGTGTGTCATGGTCCTGCTGGCTTGATCAATATCAAACTGAAATCCGGTGAATATTTGATAAAAGGGAAAAAAGTCAATGGCTTTAGCAATGAAGAAGAAGAGCTTGTAAAGCTCAGCAATGTTGTTCCCTTTCTACTAGAAGATAAACTAAAAGCTATAGGTGGGATTTATGAAAAATCAGAGCCTTGGCAGTCGCATGTCACCATTGACGGCAGATTGATCACTGGCCAAAATCCTCAATCAGCCAAGGCCATAGGCATGGCCATCGTCAAGGCATTAAGTAAGTAGTAAGGTATACTTCTCAAGATAACAACATTGGCCTTTGAAAAACCATAGGGTCTTTCAATATTATTGCGGAGAATCAACTCAAGAATATTATGATACGTAATATAATTAAACCAACAACAACTAAACAGATCATAAGTGGAGCAATGATGCTTCTCTTCTTATATTTTATTCCTTTCAAATATTGATCCCAAAACCCAAACTGCAATATGGCGGCACCTATTCCATACAACAAAATACCAGTGAATCTACTCTGATCAAAATAATCTTTAAATTCATTGTATACTAAAATTAACGCTAGGGTATAACCAAATCCAAATAGGAGTGTTGCCCATGCTTCTTTTTTCTTGGATAATGTGAATAAGTTAATCGCTAACAATATAGCGCCTGTAAATAATCCGAATAGTATACTAAAATACCATATTGCTTTTTGAGAATAGAAACTGACGGAAGCTTTTTCAGCATCTTCATCAATATCCCATGTGTTAAGGGATTTGTAATCAGGTTCCTCTTTTTTCCTTGATGCTATAAGTTGATTTATCTTAACAATTTCTGTTTCGGAAAAAAAATAGCCCCTTTTTTTGAGAATGTCGAAAGCCATTTCTATAGCTTCAGGGACTGATCGGGTATCTTCTGAAGTATACCGCAACAGGTCCTTATTGGATAGTTTTTCTAAGACTGATCTTTTTACCATAAACCTAATATAACCAAACTACCAATTACAATTATCACACTTTTAAAATAAGGGTACTAAAATATTATTATCTGAAAACAAATGTTTCTTAATCATCTCGCAGTTTAGATCTAATATTCCATTGTAGCAGTAATTTCATCAAAGAAGTAAAATAACTGACAGGTGTATTAAGTTAATTTCATATAACATTGCAATAGCGATACAAAAATTAAGATATTACTGGCAATAAAACAATATACTATCCACTTAATTTTAAAGCCATAATAGAATAATCCCAATATCCATGGATTCCCAAAAAGATATATTCTAAAAATTTGAAAGCCATCAAATTTTTGCCCTAAATGAAAAAAATCAGCCAATAACTGACTAAAACATCCTTTAATTGCCTGGTGCTCTATCGCAATAAAATTCATCACGATCAAACAAACATAGGTCAGAATATAAATAGTTGGAACAACTTTTTTATTAATTTTCACTTCTTAAACATTTATTGATTTGTACGTTGTATAACTTGAAAACAGGTCCATCGACCACCTCACTGGAAGATAGAAATTAGCTAAATTATCAAAGGTCATTTGAGAGCCTTAAGTTAACAAATTCTTTGGGAGTTAAACACTAGATTTTAAATCGCATTGCAATCAGAAACTGTCTTGGCCTGAGTTCGAAATAACTCTGTATAAGCTCATAATCTGAGGAAAATTGCTGCAGATAGTTTTTATTATCCAAGATATTGGTTGCTGTCAGCTCTAAATCGGTACGCCAATGGCTTAGCCTGAACCGATAAGTTGCGTCCATAAAATACTGACTTTTTTGTGCCTTGACATTATTTGCATATAATGAATTGGACAAGGTGATCAAATGTCGATCATGGGGCGAAATTACCAGATTAAAAAAATGATTGTTATATAACAGCTCATTGCGCTGCCCAGCAGCCAATCTATTGTGGGTCCGCCCCATGGCAACCCGGTAATCTCCAGAAATTAACGCTGAAGACGAATTGATCAGCTCAAGTGTGAACGACTGACTGTTTACATGTTGCTTCACCAACTGCTCATTCAGCAAATAATCTGAATTACTCCAACTGAAATTATCGTTTAACTTTGCTACAGTTTTGATACGGACAAATAGTTTGGAAAGTCCACCACTGATCCCATGCGATAAACTCTGTGCATTTTGATTAATAATACTGGTCGAGCTACGTCCCATACTGTCCAATACTGTACTGAACATATAGTCACGCCAACTTTTTCTAAAATTATAACTCAGATTGGCAAAGCTTGCCTTCAAGGTGTTTTTATACGCATAATGTATTCCTGTACGCAGCTCTTCATTCTTGAGTAAGCGTGCATCATACTTTTGGATACTGCGATACTGACTAATGATGTAACCATTGTAGAAATTGTCGAGTCCACCAAAATTTCGACCTACACTCAGATTTGTACTGATCGTATTTTTCCCGTTAAACAGATAGCTCATCGAAGCAGAGGGATTCCAACTGCTCCGCAATTCATTTTTCAGACGCTGTATGCCTTGCTGTTTGACATTATAGTAATATTGACTGAACGGTAGATTGAAACTGTATTTAAACTTGCGCACTTCTTTCCCAATTTGGAGCGCCATCCGCAGCTGCATCTGCGCGCTATTCATAGCATTGAAATAACCAGTATCCAGGACGCGAATATCATGCTGATCATGCAGCTCGATATAGCTGTTTAACGTACTGTTGTTGTAATTCAGATTGATGCTAGGTGAAAAAGTCCATGTTTTGATCTTGCGCGATAAACTCAGGCCATTTTCAAAATTAAAGCTCTTAAAACGAACGATCTGTCCCATCTGATCATAGGGCATCCCGCCGTTGAGCAACGATTCAAACTGACCGGGATTGACCGTAAGACGTTGAGGTGTACTGTGCCACTCTAAAGTAGACGTGATATTGACCAACTGCTTGCCTATAAAACGGCCGAGTGAAAAGGAATTGAGAAAGGCTTCGTCTGAGAACTTTTTGTCCTGCTGTATAGGGATGTCTTCATTAAAAAGAATATTACCGGCACTGTTGTTCCAATGTTTACGATAATTGGTACTGTTACTAAAAAAAACGTTTGACTCGTTCTTTTCGACCAGCATCCCAATATTCAACTCATCGATACCATAGCGATTGTCCACCACCTCCTGGTTGTGGATCACTTCGTTGTTTGTAAAATATTGTGTCGACGTTGTTCCTTGCAATTTTCGATTATCGTGGAAATAAGAAAAATTACCTTTGACTTCCAAACCGTTCTTTAACTTTTGAATCATATTGCTACTCATTAAAAAGATCTGGTTGTTCAACCATTTTTTCTGATCGAAACCCGGAGTGGCTACCTCCCGAATGGAGAGATAGGACGATCCATCTGAAAAGCGAGATCGCGCTGTAAAATAACCAGTACCTGAATAGAATGGTTTTAACTGCTGTGACACATCATCACCAACATTGTTCGTCTGAAATGAATTGAGCATTTGAAAGGTCTTGGCAAATGTCATTGGCGTAATATTAGCATCCCAAAGCGCAGGAGCTGCTCCAAGACCTAGTTTACCGGTACCTGTTGTGGTAAATTTCTTAAGCTGTAAATTAAGGGTGGCGCGGTTGGAAAAGACCAACTTATCCAACATTTTGATGGGTTGATGATTTTCAAGGATCTGGACTTTCATAACCGCATCTGCTGGAAGATTTTGATTGATAAGCCCGTAACGTCCGCCCATCATGTCCAATCCATTGACCCGATACTGTTGAATAGGTTCGCCTTGGTAAAAGATCTGACCGTTACGCATCTCTACGCCCGGAAGCTTTTTGATGATATCACCTATTACACGATCTTGCGTTCCTGTAAAAGAAGCTACATTATAATTGATCGTATCTTTTTTTTTGTACACTGGCACATCCGACACCTTTACCTCTTGTATTTTCCGCACCTCACTTTTTAAAATATAAGCATAGTTTGCAGTCGCATTGGCAACATGTACGCTACGTTTGGCATAACTGAGATGATTAAAATCCAACTGTAGTGAATCTACATCGCTAACTTTAACAGTAAGTTTGAAGGCTCCACTAGCGTCACTTTTTGAAAAGTTCAACAAGGCTGCAGAACCGATTTTTTTATAAGACACAGTGACATTGGCGATCGGTTTTTGATTTTCGTCGAGTAATTTGCCTGTAATAATGGTTTGCGCAAAGGAATGGCCACCTATCCAGATAAATATGATGGTGAAAAAAAGTTTAGCTAGCATAGCGTCTGTTTGCACATCTCATTATTGCCGCTCGATAGGGTTATTATCTGTTTTCATTTCTGCACGGATATTTATTTTACTTTCGTCAGATAATATAGCTCCGGTCAACAGCGCATATTCAATCATATTATCCCTTAATTTTTGCCTTTCCTTATAAAAATTAGCTTTTGTTGTCTTTTGGATAATAAGGTCTGGGCGTAATTGATCGAAAGTGGCCGATACACTGTTTACTTTGCTTATGGAGACCATATCGAATGTGAAATATTTATCCTGATCTGATATGGATAACACTAAACCGGGTAGTCCACAAAACTTATACGGACCATCTGAAATCGGTATATCCACGGTGAACCACGCGATCCATTTTCGCCCGCCCCAGTCCGTCGTCGCTTTTTGACAAACAAAATGGTGAATATGAGCAGTGTCCGGGTGTATTTCCCATTGCATATCCGTCTTATTTTCCTCGTAGTAGGACAACTCATTATTTCCACTAAACCCCACCCCGTTTATAGGATCGTAAGTGGAAATGACATCTCCCCGTTTTACAATTAAAAAATTATTGGGTGCTATACGACCATAACTGTAGAAAAGCATATTACTGCCATGTTTGAGTGCCAATGCTGAATCAGCTCTAAATTTTGACAGGGTCTGAAAATGACTTTCTTGCTCACCGATCGTCAATTGTGTAAAAATACTTTTCCGCGAAACACTGGATGTACTATCGTTCTGATAAGTAAACTTATACATGATCTTCATATCGAATGCCACCGGTTTGACCTGAGCATGAACGGTAAATTGAAATAATAAAAAAAACAGTGGGTAAAATAGTATTTTCATAATTAAAACGGATTCACTTGAAGAGGATTATAGCAGTTTTGATAGGCTGTTTTTATTTGGTCCGATGTAGGATTAACATCTATTTTAGTATACGTCACCGTAATAGGATCTAGCAAAAATGCACAAGTATAATTTAGATCACTATTTTTACCTTTAAAAAGAGCAGATTTACCCATAAATTAAGCGTTTCGTTTGGTTAAAAAATTACAAATCATACTAACTAGCGTCACCAGAATGCACATTTACACTTCAAGTTATATATACATTACCGAATATTAAAATATTAAATCAAATCAATCGATTGCGTTATTTTAAACGGAAAATAATTTACGAAAACCCCACATTCCTAGCGAGCTATTTTAGTGATCTTCTTTCTTTTCGATGTTGCAATAGTCTCCATATCTTGTACGATGCATCGTTTCGATATGGCAAAAGAAAAAAAGCCACATTTCCCAAAGTGGCACACGAGTATGTTAGCAGCGGCTGCATACACTTGCTTATAATTAAATTTTTGATTATTTTTAATTATAAAACTTTTAAAAATGAAATTTTCTTTGATATTAATAGCTTTATTTTGGCTTATTAGTTATATAGTAGTGGTCGTTCAAATAGCTAAATCAAAAGGGAGAATACCTTTTTTGAGTATTATACTAATGTTTTTATTTCCTTTTTTATGGGTGTTTTTTGCACAACAACTGTCTCGTGTCGAAGAAGTATCTAAGACTAAGAAAAAGAAATATATCTAATCGTTATAACTTCTACAACCTAATAGAACATTAGGTTGTAGAAGTTTTTTAGTTCCCTCTAATTTCCCATATGTCCAATTGCCATAAAACGAGTTCTTCTGTGAAGAACTACTTGATGGATCGCTTACTTTAGCATCGGTGGCATTGTATAGTAATAATCTTTTTTATAACGATCTACATTCACTGATGCGAAACCCACGCTATATTCAAATAATGTGAAATCAAAACGAAAAGGAATAGATTCTTCAAAAAAAACTTTAAAATCTTCATATAACGGTTGCTCTATGAAATACGATTTTGGGAGGTAAAAGCCAAACAAGAGTAATTTTACGATTATTGCTATTGCTAAAATGGCATTGTTACCACTCGTGCATTATATTGACCTTTTTTAATCTCAAATAAAACTGCATACCCACCAGCCCCATCGCCGTTAACAGTATTGATGTATAAAATATCATTTGAGTCATCATAGTAGCATGTTGCAAACTCGTTGTTTACATTAAATAGGTTCTCAATTTCCTTTGCCGGGATCTGAATAAATCTTCCCTTTATAGTAGCTTGAATAGAGGTGTAATGGCTTGTAGGGATTTCGCCATCTGTTCCCCAGATCTGCTGCCCTCTAAATTTGTCTACAACGGTATAGCCATCATATTGAGTCGATGAAAAATCACCTTTATTTTTTTCATAATCGAAACGATCTGAATTTATTTGCACGGTTATATCTTTTGCCATAAATTTTGCGATGCCTTCATCAAAAAATACAGTAGGGATCTGCTTATAAGATTCGATATATTTAATTCTTGAATGGTGTACATACCCAGTAATGCTCTTATTTCTTTTGTCTGTATAATCAACAATTACCCAATCGCCAAACTTTTCATCAGGAAATGCATAAACAATTTCATCAGCAGCAATTTTTGAAACAACCACGCTATTCACTGTAGCTTGTTGCCTCACATTTACATAGCCGTCTTTGTCAATGATTTTTGCAAATTGGGCCGAGGCCAATTGGCATACTGTGAGAAAAAGTAGTACTAAAAGATATCTGTGATTCATTTGTCTAAAGTTATTACTGATAATATTTTGCCCCCGACTAATAAGATCTTGGACCATACGATCTTTCTTACGATGACTCATAATTACGAATTTAATTGAAAGATAACAATCTCGCTACCTTTATATCATTTGTTGATTAAAAATATTTTAAAATATATGCTCGAACTAGCTATTTACGAATTTATATAATGAAGATCCTTTTACCCGTTTTCTGCTGAAAACTCGCTAGGATTAATGAATTTTTGTAGATAAATTTCATCACTAAACAATTCTAAATGTTCTTGCAGCAATCTTTATGTCGCTAGAAGTGGAAGCCGTTTTAATAACAGAACAGTATAACTTACTAATAAACGCTATTTTTTGATTTTTCGAACATACGCTTAACAAGACAAAAGCTATCATCGTAAATCTAAACATAATTAGTATTTTCATGAAGAGAATTTAAACATTAAACTACTGGAATATTCATTTCGTGGCCAGCTGTTTAAAACAGTAGTTATCACTTGATCTTTAGTAATAATAGCGTGTTCCGGCTTTGAAATCCTGGATGTACGCAGAATCTCAAAACCTTAATTAGAAGTTTGTAAGAACCAAAGGAAACCAAATTAGTTAAAAAAATGAAATTTTTGATTAGAGTAATTTTATTGACGATAATTGATTTTGTAATTATTTGGATATGGGTTAGACAGGTGAACCCTGATCCAAGCATTTCTATTGGAATTTTAATACTTATTCCGCTTGTAGTCATCTTGAATTTGATTATAGCGTTGATTTTATACTTCACGAAAAAGGAATTTGTTGCCCTTTTCATAGTTAATTCAATTATTTCTGGAATATTAATGTCATACTTATTTGGGAAAGGAATTGATAGATACCAAAATAATAGGCTTGAAAGCTGGACCTTTAAATTGAAAAATGAGACCTACACGATTACACATTGGAAGCTCGAAAACACTTTTAGTATCAGTGAAAGTAGCAGACCTGGTTCATCAAGTGAATTTTTATCGGGGAAATTCATTAAAAAAGGAGATAAATACTATCTGTCAACAGACACAACTGAGTTCATCATCAAAAAAGGATATCTGTATAAATTTAGAGATGATAGCGACAGTATAAAGTTGACTAAAATTGAAAGATAGTTACTTAAATAATAGTTATAACTATATTATCAATTTCTGTTATCTTTATAAAAACATGATGATATGGTCGACCTAGAACGCAGAAAGATGCTTGCATATCACCTAAGACATTTAGTCATCGGGCGTATTAGCAATGATGAGTTTGAAGAGGAAATGCAAGACAATGTATCTTTTGGTTATCTTCCTGAACAATATTATTCCTCAAAACAAGCGAAACTTGATGACCCTATTATAAGGCCAATGCTCGAATTAAGCTGGTGCTTATATAGCGACTTAGGAAATCATAAACTTACAGATAAACACCAACTCGCTGATGAAGAACTAAAAAACATTGCTCGGATTATTTTATTCTTAAATTCAAATTTAGAGTACGAATGGCCTTACTTTGATCGTATAAATCCACTAATACGGTTTTCATTTAAAGACTTGTTATTTACTATCCTAAGCTTGGGGCAACATTATAACGTGAAATTAAATGAATGGAAAGTACAGTTTGAAAAATTTAAGAATACAGGAGATCACGATCTATGGCCCTTCATCAGCAAAGAACAATATGAACAGCAATTGAAAAAACAACCATTTTTATGGGGGCGTAAACCTGACTGAATTTAGCAAATCATTCTTCCCTTTTGATCGTAAAAAAATCGGTGTACAGTCTTTGAAAAATGAGAATAATAAGCTTTGCAAAAATTCACTACACTTCTTAATAAAAATCACTTCGAACACTTGTAAGAATAACCAATAAATATTTCATATTTTAATCTCTTTATTTTTAATAATATGATCAAACTAAAAAGACTTTTCTTGAATATCTAATTTGGTTTTCCTTATTCAGAAAACCCTTATTCTTCTGATACAGTTCCTCATCTATAAAATAACTGACATCTTCAAATAAGAAGGTTTCAGTTGTCACCTGATCCTGAAAAAGCTCATAAAATTTTTCATAAGGAATATGAGAAACATTCATGAAGCCAAAAACGTAATCCGCTCCTCTTAAAACAATTTCTAAATAAAGTTGGTAATAATACTTTTCTGCCATAATCAATTGATCCTATTCCATTCAAACATAGCACGCTAAAGCGAAACCTGCATTAAAAAGGTTAAAATTCCTCAAAAGAAATCGTTTCTATTTGATTCTTATCCGCACGATTCATATCAACCCTTGTAGCCATAAAACAAAATCCGTCCGATATTCCCATACCAACTTGATTTTTAAGATTACGAATATATTGAGTGTTCCAGTTCTTTACCTTTTCAACAATATGAGAGGATATCTCCACATTAGCCTTTTCCAGATCAGTGTTACTAAGCAACAATTTAACAATGTGAAGTTTTTTACTACCAGCCTGCCGATGATAACTATAGGCTGCTCGATCATTCCAGATTAACCCAACATAATCTCCCCAAGCAAGATTAAATCCCTCTAAAATCGTAAAACGATCTGATGAAATCACATCGAAAGCCTCTTTTGCCAATATATTTCGACCTTGCTTTCCAAAATAGATAATACTTGCATAATCGTCCTTTTTATCCATATTATTGAAATAGATTAATTGATCCATATGAACTTTTTCCAGCACCCCGATAGCCTTTTTCGTTATAACCATATTTCCTGAGCAGGCTGTAAATAAAAAACAAATTAAACCAATTTTCAAATAATGTATCATAAGCTAAATTTTATGTTATATGCAATTCAGCGCCTAATAAGAAGATCCTTTACCATAGAAGAAGATATCTCAATCCCTACTCTTGAATAGTGATCATCCGACTACTATAATGCTTTTGACCTAAAGCTTGAAGAGGATAAAAATCTTTTAATGATACATTGTTATAAAACCTATTGCTCTCAATTTTAAAAATAGAATCTTTTACAGACATTAACATGGAAGTAGTGTCAATACAGATAGCACATTGCTGTATCTCCTGTTTAAAAAAAATAATTTGCCATTTTTTACAGAAATTGAATTCTTTTATATAAGGATTTTTTCTTGCATAATACGTTATTTTTAGATGGTCTAGATCGTGAAGAATATCCGCTACCCGGCTCGCTTTCATTGTTTTTGCACGACCAATTGAAAAATTCGAACTATCCTGGTAGAAACCGCTTAACAAATCATCCATCTGCCATGAAATATCGTTTACATAGGACGTATCCGAAGAGAAAATCATCACCTTGTCATATTGGCTATTTTCTTTACTACTGTTTCCGCAGCCCAACAATACGGGAAACAATACATATATAAGTCGTTTCATATTTTAGGTTTTTGAGACATCACAGACGGTTACCTCTTCCTTACTTAACCAGCGAAATGTAGCAGGTTCATCCGAAAGCACCTCAATTGCATTTTCTAAATTATAAATAACGAAATGTTCAATATTTTTTCTTTCTAAAATATCATAGCTGCCCTCAATAACTGAATCCAAATAAGCCGAGCATGTAGATCTTGCAAATCCCCGAAAATCGTCGTTCTCGTTAACCATCTTCATTAGCGCCAAGTCGATCGTAACTTTATACGAAACAAAATACTCAAATTTTATTTCGAGAATTTGAGTGTGATCAACTAAGTTTTTTAAAAGAATAACTATTTCACTGTATTCCACATACATTTTATAAAAAAATAAATCTTGAGGAAGGGATAAATCAATAGCCCATTTTTCATATTTATCTTTCATCGTGTAGTATCTAAATTTTGTTTCTATTACTTTTTCGTCCAAATTCAATATGGGGCCGCTGATGTTAGTCCTACAGGGCCAACCTGACTACCTATCCAAATTTTCAATTTCATTTTTGAAATTAGCTAATAGAGAATAAAATCGAGTTTTCAATAGCTCACTTTTTCTTTTATTATCTATAACAATTTCATTAAAATAGATCGCATCAACCCAAATATTTAAATTATTAATATTCGTTTCGAGCATGAAATCATAGGCCTTTTCGATATCTGATAATTCGAAACTTGAATATATATCCTCAGATTTGGATAATTGCATAGCTCTCAATAATAGCTGACTTGACCTTGAATCCATTTTATAGCAATTATTCAATTGATCAAAATTTTCCAAAAACGACAGGTCATTACCAACTTCACGCTGAAGTTGATTTAATGCTTGGGCTAAAGAATCTTCAAAACTTTTTAACGCCAGTAGGTGCTTTTTAATATCCATTACTTATTCTTTTTTACCCCCAATAATCTAGGTAACTGATCGCTCTATTTTTTCACAATATGATCAGCCATAGTTACGAATCTTGAGGTTCTAATCCTATTTTATTTCCTGTTCATAGAAGGCTTGTCACTGAAGATTTAGAGGACAATACCAGTACCATTATCAGTTCTTATCATAAGCCCAGTCCGATTAAAGGTTAATCCAGGAAACTTCAGGATCTTGAAGAGTAATTACATCAATTATATTATCACTAGTACATACCATATAATGATACTTCAGTAAGTCATCAAAGATTCCATAACTCTCCTCATCAAACCATTCAAGAAATTTTGAAGCATCTGTTTTACAAAATGTATATATTGAGGGATTATCCAAAGTTTTCATTCGTCCTGATTCAATCACTATTCTATAGGCTAATGGATTGTTAAATTCTATTTTTAAACACCTATCAACGAGATCAGATTGTTTTAATAAGACAACCTGTTTCCCTTTTTTAAAATACATTTCATAAAAAAACGGATTATTTGGTAGATCCATTATCGGATCCCATCGCGTATACTTTTCTGTCATAATTACTATAATCTAGCAACCACACGCTATTTGCACGAAATCTCAGCATGAATGGTGAATACCTAAAGTTAATTTAAAAGTTCCATAATTGATATATCAAAAAAGCCACATCTCTCGACGCGGCTTTTAAACTAAACTTAAATAGATGATTTCAGTAGTGGCCTGTCCTCCACTCGATCTGGCAGATTACTAGCTATTAGATTTTATTTATACGAATTGATTGATTTCGAAACTTTCCAGCTGTTACCCTCGCGCTCCAAAGTAACCAGATCAGTCTTGGTAAAATTCTCAAATTTCAAAGTCACTTTAGCCACCATATAGTCTGCAGATTCCTCGATGATAGCTGTGCTTACTGTACAGTTTAGCTTTTCGCCTTTTTGTTTTTTCAAGGATTTAACCACTTCGCTACGGCTGTTAGACTGCGCACTGGTAGCTTGGATCTTTTGGTTGAAATCTTCTGCGAATAACTGCTCTACTCCTGCTGATTCTCCTTCCGTAGTTACCGCAACATAGTGCTCTAAAGCGAAATCTGCTGTGGAAAGGTTAACGTTTGTTTTTGTTGCTGTTGTTCTAGGTCCATCAGCTGCCATAGCACATGTTGATAATGCGATTAGGGCTGCTGCTGCGAATGTTTTTACTAAAGTTTTTTATCGAAATTATTTGTTTTTTATTTGATGATAAAGCTATCATGAGTGTCCTTTCAATACACTCATGATGGTTCATAATGTCTTTTTTTATTGTGTTAGTTCTGTTGTTCTTATTTGTTGACTCAAAACTACGACACAATACGCCCCTGGACTACGGTCTTTAGATCAACGTTCGGGAAAACTCGGTGAATGGCAGGAATGGGGAGGTGAAAATTTGTACGGATATTCAGTCTAATTTTTGAGCGGCTTTCAGTTTACTGGGCAAACTAAATATCAACTAAGTAAGAGCGAATATGAGATCAACTCTCACGAATACGAATCGCTCAGCCTAGTCCAATTTCTTGTGATTACTTTTATTCTCAGATAATTAAAACATGCCCAAAAGGCATACATTATTTAACAAATAAAACTTAAAAACAATGAAAAAGTTATTGATGAGTTTGGTAGCCCTAGCTGCGCTATCGACAGCGGCTTTTGCAGGCACGGACACAAAAGCACCCAAAGAAAATGCAGAAGTAAAAACAAGTACTTCGACAGCATCCGAAACCACAAACAAAGTTGAAGTTACCGAGTCAACAAAAGAAAGCAATGCAAAATTTCTAAAAAAGTGTGTTTACACGCTAACGGTCTACAATACTAGTGGCCAAGTGATTGACACCTTTACTTCGCAAACCTATGTTGAAAATTCCTGTTCAGGATTCTTCGACAACTGCAGAACGATTTACAGACATATGCTTGCCCATGGTGAATTAGGAATATAGTCTGCAACTTATATTTCATTCGAATTATAAGTACTGAAAAATAAGCGGGGCCAAGGCCCCGCTTTGCATTGATTTAAAAGGCTAGGTCAGAAATAAAACATATTTAACTTTTGTCTGAAAAAAGAATACTTTTAAACGTATTGAAAAAAACTTCGTAAGCCTGGCAATCGGGCATTTAGGTATGTTTATATAACACTTCCCAATGAGGCTGAAACTCCAAACTATTGAAGTCGAAAGTATGCAAACTTTCTTCCTTGTATAAAACCATATAGGTATCCTGAATCCAGTTTAGGAATTTCCAGTCGCCAAACTTTTCGGGCTTTCCCCATCTTCGAGTCTTGAAAATGGTAGCTTTTGAGTCTATTTTTTCAGAAAGTTCTTTAAGTATTGATTTTGAATCAATATTTAAGTTTTTCGCAACTGCAATCACCATAAAATAGCCAAACTCAATTTTATATCCATTTTGAAAACTACGTTGATTAGTTATTGTTATATAAATTTCTGGAGGCACATCTCTTCTTTCACATATTGTCCAAATTGGCGACCAAAGTTCAAACCGTTGAAAGTAATTTTCTGAGTTATCGGAAATAGTCCATTTTTCATGTGATTTTTCATCCCATTTTAGTCGTCCAACTTTAATGGGGGCATGATATATAAACGTCTCATTATTATTTTTAGATATCCTTCTTTCCAAATTGAATTTGTCTACTCTTATCCCCGTTTCATTTGAATTATTCACCTGCTTCAATAGCAAGTCAAAGTAGGGCTGAAAGTCCCGTTTCCAATTGGTCTGTATCCAAGGTGCTTTAAGCTCGTCTGTAGATCCAAAAATAAGATAAAAGTCATAGCGTCTATTTGTCCAGCTCGAATCAGCATCGCTTAAATCGTTGTACAGATTTACAATCTTTTTACCTAACCCCTTTATTAATTTCATTTTTTCTATCCCCTGCGTATTTTCAATTTTTTGTAAAATAATTATTCCTACTCATCAATTCCAGCAGCAGTCAACCCAACAAGACTACCCTCAAAATATTCTAGACATTAAGATCAGGCCTATTTTTATGATGAATTTATCAAAAAACAATCTATTAAACTACTTTAAGTCACCTAAAAACTGGTATTATAAAGTAAGTATCATACTGACTTAGATTACCTTTCTTATTTCTGTCCTCAAAGCTTGTCCCCAGACTCCATCAGACAATATCAAAATCAAAAAACACCTTCTATTGAAAGATTGATGTCGTAATTATTTTTAGACTATAAATCCGAATATAAAATGGTATTATTGGATATACACTAAAATTTAAGCCATATGGGAAGGAGCCTTTCCTTACTATTTTTTGCCAAGATACTGTTGACAATCCATGTCAGTTGTTCGGGTCAGCCGAATCAAAAAGAGACTGCTATTGATTCAATTAGAAATACAGACAAGAATTCTGATAAATTTCAGGTATTCCCTAAAAGAATAACGCTTGGAAGTCCTGTTTCCAAGGAAATAGGATTATTAAAAAAAGTAATTCTTGAGAATAAGAAAGTAAATACGAAGGAAGAATATGAAAACAACTCATTTTCAGGGGTAAGATATTTTTTCGACCCTAAAAACTATACCATTTTAAAGGTCAACACAGATTATCCAGCAATTTTATTCGAAAAATACAATTATAACGCTAACCTTGATTTGACGAAAAACTATCATCAGTTCTATCAGCATCCAATGGTTGGTTTTATGCAAAACCATCAAATTTATGTAGGCGTAAATGCAAATACTGCTTTTGAAAACCCCAGCTTGTTTCCCATCAAATTTAACGGCCATAGTCATAGTCTCGTTGAAAAAATCGATGACAGACAAGTCAATAACTACCAATTATTAGATGAAGTTGCTGTTGATAGCTTGGAATTAAAATACGGTTCCAGTAGAGTTTATTTTAACAACGACTGGAACCTTTTAAAAGAACCCAATCCAAAAAATGAATTTTATGAAAAGGTAGTGCGCTTAAAAAATTCACTTAAAGCTGCTGCTCAAAAAAAGGATATTAATCCCGAAGATATTGATTTATCCATTTCAATGGTAATCGATAAGAATGGAAAAGTTAATCATCTAGAGGCTTATATGGAATATTCAATTCCGGAAAAACAATCTGTTCGAGTAGAAGATTCGGCATTAAAATCCTTTGTAGAAACTTTAAAGATTGATCTTGTCAACAATTATTCATTTTTTATTCCAGCTCTGAACAAAGATAAAAATCCAGTGAGTGCATACTTTTTAACCCGATTAAACATTGGATTACCTTATCGAAATTTTAAATAACGAAACAAAAGAACATAAACCCGAAAAAGTCACATCGCTCGACGTGGCATTAATAGTTCAAAACGGCTACTAGCTACATTTCAAAAAGAAAGAATCAACATAAAAATTGGAATCGTACGGTGAAAATTCAATAGTCTCTAAAAAAGCAACCAGCGCTTAAGCCATGATAGGGAAAACTCGAAAAATAGCGAAAACGAGCGTTAAAAAAAACACAGTACTAAGCAATAAAAATACTATTGCCATTGATTAACTTTAGTGAATATTAACAAATTCAAAAATGAATTACTATTTTACATTATTATTTTTAGTTGCTTTGCAGTACGTTAACGCACAGGAATCCTTTGTCTTTAAATACCTTCCTCAACCACAATTAAAGTACGAGACAACGGGTATATATCAAACCAAAGCAGCAGGCAAATTGGAGGGACTATTCCCCTTTACAATGAATCTGGAAGGAAATAATAAGGTCCAATCGACCACCTCTACAGGCGCAGAAGTCAAGCAGATAATTCCCTATAAGACAGAAATACTTTTTGTAGAGACTAGCATGAAATTTAACGAGCAAATAACTCCATTAAAGGCTCCGCTAAGTGGCTCTACGATATATGGCTATTACGATGAAAATGGCAAAACAAAGATTGATTCAATAGTAAACAACACGCTAGATTCCCTGGAAAAACAACATTTAAAAACCGAAATGGAACAGAATCAGTTTGAAGATAAAACGCCAAATAAACCAATGAAAGTTGGTGATTCAGTTGAAAAAACAGAAACAGTGGCATTTCCAGTCTTAGGAGCAGATCAACAGGAATTTTTGGTAAAAACCAAATACACCCTACAAAAAATTGAAAATGGGACTGGCTATTTAGATGCTACGCAAACATTTCAATTAAAAAGTCCAAATGAGCAGATCGAAGTCCTACCCAACAGCAATGGTTCAGGAAAAGTCGAATTTAATATCAAACACACTTACGTAAGCAAAAAAGTAACAAGCGCTAATCTGTACCTCAAAGTCAAACAGGATGGATATGTCATGTCCTGTATAATTTCGTCAAATAACTCTGATATCACAACCGCCTCTTCACTGATACGATAGGCGGTCTAAATCATATTGCAAACTAGATCAAAGTTTAATCGCTATTGTTTTTTTATCAAATCTATTGAAGGTATAAAAAGAATACATTACGGAAACCATAACTTGTTGCCTCAAAATTCAGTTACATATAGGCCCATAACTCGCGACTTAGCATATAAAAATTGGATAATAAAACTAAAAAAGGGCGCAAAAGGATCATAAAAATTACTGTACAAGTACACGCTAAAATAAAAGGCCTGATCAATATCAGGCCCTTTTGACTAAAAAACTTTCGCTAATTTTGGCTTTTAAAACTTATGCGAATGATCTCACTGTACCTGCACCTCCAATAGTTTTAACCATCCGGAATCAGTTATATCGCCATTTACGGCAAGCCTTATTCCCGGCTGATTTTCATTTGTTGTATCTACAATAGCGACGGCCCAGGTATAGTTTCCAGCAGCTACATCGACATTAGCTTTCAACTCGTATGCGACTGGATTATTCTTAAGCCAGGCGGAAGGTTCTCCTTTATCATCAACAAAAACTTTTTTCACCCTGTTTTCTTCGTCCAGGAGTGCAAAAGCTACTTTATATTTATAATTCCATTGAGGAATATTATTCGGGAAATACCCCCAGCCCATATTCCGCCAGCGGTGGTTAATTGTCGTTTCAGTACCCGAATTGACTTTCTCCGGTAAATAAATACGATCGGGATATAAACGATAGCCACCTTCAGAAATAAAACGCTGGCATAAGGTAAAAGATTTGGTGAACCAGCTTTCAATTTCACCGATACGGAAATCCATCATGTTTACAGCAGCTTCCAAGGAGCTGTCAAATTCGCCCTGCCGAACATCTTCGGGATGGTCTTGCCTGTATTTACCGCTTGGATCAGTCCAGTAACGGTGTGTACCAGTCGTAATCCAACCACCTTCCATAATAATCGGGCGTTTAAAATTCCAGACCTTGGCAAAATTCTTCTCCCAGCTTTGATAATAATCGGTCATTCCAAAGGCATCCTGACGCAGGCTGTACCCTTTATTGATCATCTTATTCAATAGCTTCTCCGAATTAGGATTGGGAGCTCCATTGCCCGCAGGGTCGCCAACTAAGCGGTGATAATTGATCAGCAAGGGCACTTTTGTAAAGTTCTTGGAATACACATCTGAAATCCAATCAACAACTTCTTCTTTGATTACCTCAATATTTTGGCCGGAAGGATTATTAGGATCTTCGTAAATGACGCTATGTCCCTCCCCCCACAAACCGAGTCCATAGGCATCGACAAAGGAGGTTTTATTTAAATCATTAAAATCCTTCGCCAACTCTTCGATCAGCTTGCTATAATATTTCCGAAAAACAGGATCTTGCAGCACGGGTGTTTTTCTATCCGGAAAAGAAGCATTGGCAACATAATACTTGGCGCCTGCATCGAAAACAAACTGCGGCGTATTTGCTCCTTGATCGCGACCGTCGACGACGATACGAAAGGCGATTGGCAATCCTTTATCTTGTGCCCCTTTGATCATTTTATAGATTGCCGTGCTGGGATCCCTCCAGGCATATACGCCATCTACAGGATTAAAAGTTCGCCAGCTGGTACGGATATAACAGGCAGATGCATAGTCAATTGCTTTGACCGTTTTACCTAAGTCAGGTACATAGAATTGGGTGTCCCAATAGGAAGGAGTCCCCGAAGCTGAAGCATACATGACCCAGCCGTTTAAAGGGTTACGAAACATGGAACTGCGGTTGTAGCTGGGTTTCACCAAGGTCCCTGCTATATCTTTTTCGTTATCAGCACTATCTTTCTTGCATGAAACCGCTAGAAAGCAAAGCATGATAGCAAATGCGCTGAGGCAGGCTTTTTTATAGTTTATATTGTTTTTCACTTCCAGAAATGTTAAAGTTAATTTAAATGCTTTGATACAATTGCTTACCGTTTTAGCCCCAGAATTGTCATGTTCCTTAGATCAAAAATCAGCACATTGGTCGTGGCAGGAATGGTAAAATAAGAATTGCGGTTGGCGCCAACGGTACCTCCGCCCAATTCTGCTACTTTTCCTAAAGTAAGCGTCAGGGTCTGAGCCACACCTTCACTCGTAGGCGGAGCACTAAAAGCATAAGCCAGGTTTTTGTTATTACTGTTGTCTCCGGTCACGATAAACTTGGTGGTCCCGACTTTACCCCCGGTATAGACCAAAACCTGCGGATCCGCCAAACTTACCTGACAATCCATTTTTACCGGAGTTCCCCAGCCATTGATACTTCCGTGCATCCACAAATCCGTCACCGTGGTCGTATAAGGCTGGTCCCCTGTCCATGTCACTATTTTAGGAGCAAGTGCTTTCGCTGGAGAATAAATGGTTGCTGTCGCTTTTTGCATATTGACCACAACGCGATACTCGCCCGCAGTTGCTATTTTCCAGGAGAATACGTTTTCTCTCATTTTGATGCCAACGGCATTTCCATCGTTTAGTTCAGCGCTTCCATCGGAGGTAACAACATAATTGGTTTCACCGTTAAATTCGACCGGAATTTCCAGTTCGCCAGGCTGCAAATTCAATACATAAGCATACTGATCCAGATTTTCCAATGTTTTTGGCATCTCCACTTTGCTCCCGCCAACGGCACTTCCGCTCAAGAACACTTTATCGGCATCAAAAACAACCGTCTTGATCGGATTTACTGTAATTCTTACGGTACGTACTTCGGGTGCCTCAAAAGTAGCACCGCCCTCCCATTGTGCAACGACTCTAAACTCCAGCGTAAAGCTCTTATTTGCTGGTATGCCCCACTTTTCATTTGCCCAATTTTGTAATTGTTCGGAAGTAAAGCTTCTGCTCAATACGTTATCGTCTTCATAGTTAAATATGGCTGTACCGGTACCAAAATTGTTCCCCACCACATCTAACATCGTACTGTAGCTGACCAAATGATCATCTGATTGTACCCTAGCGGGCTTCCAGTTAAATGTGACGATATCTTTGGTCAGATTGACCTCGTCCAGCGTAATGTTTTCCGACGAAGGCTGAAGGTCCATCGTTTCATTGACTTTAGGTATATCCTGAATTTCCTGTTTGCAGGATAACTGGCAAAGTACCATGCTTAAGAAAAATAAGGTTTTGTATAAATAATTGATGATTTTCATTGATTTATATTTTTGCTAACGTTTGGATAGAATCATGCGCTTGACTAGCGCAACTGCTTTTTTGTCATCAGATGGGAAAGCTGCCGAAAATACGATTAGGATTCGGACAGCCTCCCATAACCATTAATTATAACCCGGATTCTGTGGGAACGGCGCCCCTGTATTGGCATCCCTGATCACCTGTGGAATAGGCCATAAGATATTGTTGTCCGTAATTTTATCCTTGATCGCATTATTATATTTTTTGACCCGCTCCACCAAAGTATTGGTACGCACCAGGGTAAATCTTCTGCTTTCTTCACCAACTAATTCACGGATACGCTCATCGAGCAGGAAATCCATATTCATCTGAGCGCCGGTAATTTCGGACGCTCCAGCTCTTTTCCGCACTTCATTGACGGCTTGGGCAGCTTTATCCGGCATATTTTGCCCCAAATAGGCTTCAGCAAGCAACAGATAGGTTTCAGCCAAACGGAATTTCATACGATCTTTATAACTACCGGTCAAACTTAAATTTTCAGTACGTCCGTAAAAGAATTTTGTAATCGCTGGAAATAAGCTTTTTGTCGTAAACCAGGTCTGTTCGGTAATATTGGCTTTTTTACCATATAGCGAGGTCTCATTCGCGTTGTTGTAATACCAGTTGCGTTTAATGTTATAACCTGAATTACGGATATCATTTGCTTCGAAAATACCAGCGACATTGCCTGTAGCATTGGTACCTGTGGTGCCTACCCACCACTTCATTGGCACTAATTGTGCAATACCACGGCCGCCCAATGTGTCAGCCAAAACAAATCCTGTAATCGTCGAGTAATTTGGTATCCAAGCCCTACGCGTCCAGTCATCCGAATTGGTACCACCACCGATCGTGTTAAACTGGAACTGCAATACCCAGATACTTTCTTTATTGCCACTTTTTCTATTTTGGTTATTTTCCAGAAATAAATCGCTAAATACATCGCCTGGTTTGCTGCCATTTACGCCATATCTGTTTTTCATAAGGTTATAATACCCACTATTGATGACCGCCAATGCGGCCTTTTCTGCTTCGGCATGATTGCCCTGCAATAGGTAGATTTCGCTCAGCAAATGACTTGCGGCCCATTTGGTCAGCTTTCCTTCTTTTACGTCGTCCGGATTTGTAGGCAGGTTATCCACCGCAAACTTCAGGTCGTCTACCATGTGGCCGATGACTTCGGCCTTTGGTGTACGGGTAAAATTAAGCTGAAAATCATACAGGATAGTTTCTACATAGGGTACATCGCCATAGAGATAAACCAAGGTACGGTAAGCATATGCCCGAAAGAAGCGGGCTTCAGCCTGAAAACGTGCTTTATCTTGGGGCGTATCCCAATTGGTATTTTTTTCGGAATAAACCAGCATCAGGTTTGCCGATGAAATGAGGTTGTAAGCCCAATTCCAGTAAGTACCCACAAACCGTTCTGAGGCAGTAAGTGTAAGGTTTGCAAAAGCCGTCAGTGAGCCATCGCTATTAATGGCATCGGCGATATCTGTAGATACCTGTAAAGCTTCATATGGGCAGGCACCATTATGGATGAAGGCGCCACCTTCGCCATAGGTATTGTATTCTGAACGTGTGAGTGTATACAAACCAGCACTCCCCACCTCGAAACCGTAGGTGCTGGTATAGGTATTGGAGGGGGCCAGTTCGGTTTTTAGCTCTTCTTCCAGAAACTTTTTACAGCCTCCTAAGGTGAACAATACGATAAGCCCTAAACTTGTTGTGATAATATTTTTCATTTTCATGTCCTAATCGATTAGAAGTTTACATTTAAGCCAAACATATACGAACGTGCCGTCGGATAGGAGGCCATCCAGGTGTTGTCGTAATTGAGGACCTCTCTGATATTAGAAATCGTATTCAGATTGTTGACGCTGGCGTTTATATCAATACCATTTACACCTACCTTTTTAGCAATTTTGTGTGGCAATTTATAACCAAAGGTGATGTTCTTCACCTGTACGTAGCTCACCTTTTTATAGTACCCGTGCCCCAATGGATTGAGATAGCCGGGTGAAACGATCGTCGCATTGGGATTCTCCGGTGTCCAATAATTAGCATCGTGGACGTAGTTGGTAATCCCGAAAGTCCAGGCCCCTAGATTGGCCATGTGATCATCGCGCCATACATCAAAAACCCCGGTTACCAACGCAGATGCATAAAAATTTTTGTAAGAAAACCGATTGGCTAAAGATGCTGTATAGCGTGGATTTTTAGATCCGATGACCACCCTGTCACTCGCTTCTATCTTGCCGTTACCGTCGCGGTCGTACAGCTTGGCAGCTCCGGGTGCTGCCCCATCCACAGTAATGGTTTCTCCATTTTGCCATACACCGATCATTTTATAATCGTAGAATACTCGTAATGGCTTACCAATAAACCAGTTGTTGGCAATATCATCGATACCGTCCCCCCTCAACTCGACAATTTTGTCTCGGTTTAAGGAAAACACAGCGGTCGTATTCCATTGAAAATTTTCCCCTTTCACGTTCGTCGAGTTTAAGGTGACTTCAATACCTTTATTTTGGGTGGCGCCGATATTGTCCCAAATGCGATTATACCCGTTCATGATAGGTACGGTGCGGGTCATCAGTAAATCTTTCGTTTTAGAAAGATAGGCATCGATAGTTCCTCCCAATCTGTTATTAAATAACTGAAAGTCCAGCCCCAGGTTGGTCGAATAGGTGGTTTCCCATTTCAGATTAGGGTTGCCCACACCATCACCGGCCAAATAGGCTGTCGTAACGGCAGTACCATCATCGCCCCAGATATATTTTACATTGGAGTATAAGCGGTCTAAAGTGCGGTATGGTGTAATCGCCTGGTTACCGTTGGCACCATAAGAAAGGCGGATTTTCAGCATGTCCAGCCATTTGGCGTTATCTTTCAGAAAACGTTCTTCTCCGATTTGCCATGCCGCCGCCGCGACAGGGAAAAATGCATATTTATTGTTAATACCAAATACAGAGGCTCCATCTGTACGTCCTGTCAGGGTCAATAGATACTTGCCTTTGTAGGCATAATTTATCCGGCCCATGTATGACAGCATCGCAGATTCCGATAAGGAAGCGCTGTTGGAAACAAGACGGCTGGCCGAACCGATCATAAAGTATTCGGTATCATCGGTTACAAAACCTGCACCGCTCTGGGCTGTTGACCAGCTTTTCGTTTTTTGCATACTGAATAAACCCGTCACATCAAAACGATGATCGCCGATCTGCCGCTCGTATTTGAGCAGGTTCTCCCAGGTATAATCGTTATAGTTGGAATTGTTAATGGAAGCACTACCTCCGGCCTGCGTACCCTGATCCCTACCTTCAAAGGTATTGCGCCCGTAATAGGTTCCGGTAAATCCGTTCCGATAATTATAACCAAAATTTGATCGTAAGGAAAGACCCTCCACCGGCAGCAAAATATTGGCATAGCCAGAAAGAAAGAAGTTGTTATTATACCTATCCTGAATCGCATTGACGTTGCGCATCGGATTGACGATCAATGAATACTCCATGGGTTCGGGCACATACTTCCCCGATTCGTCTTTATAGCTCCCATAAGGACTTTGTTTTATGGCATGTTCCAAATTTGGCGTAATACCACCGTCGCTTTTCCGGGTATATTGCAGGCCAACACCAGTGGTTAACCATTTATTAAAAGTCTGATCCACATTTGTGGTAATATTTAAACGGGACAACTTAGAATTGTATACCACGCCTTCTTGATCCAAAGCTGCAAGGGCAGCCATATATTTTGTATTCTCTGTTCCACCGGAAATGCTCAGCTGATGATCCATGGTCATGGCTTTTCGAAAGACGTAATCCTGCCAATTGTTAGTAATGCCTTTCGCATAATTACCGCGCTCTGTTACGCTAATAATATCCCCGGCGATAGGATCTAAAAGCGCTCCAGTATAGCCTTGCCTAATTCGGGCAATATCTTGTTGAAAGCGGATATATTCATTTGGCCCCATAACATTGATGCGTTGCATAGGCTCGGCCATGCCGATCAAACCTTTATAGTTTACCTGAGCTCTACCCAGCGCCCCCCTTTTGGTTTGTATCAGAATAACCCCATTGGCCGCACGCGAACCGTAGATAGCCGAAGCCGAGGCATCTTTTAAGATCGAAAGGTTTTCGACGTTGTTGGGATCGATATCTGCCAGGGATCCGCTGTAGGGAATACCATCTAAAATAATCAATGGACTATTGTTGGCCGATATCGAATTTTCACCCCGTATCAACAGGGTCTGTGATGCTCCCGGCGCAGCTTCTCCGGTCGTAATGGAAAAACCGGCCACCTGCCCCACCAAGCGATCCATCAGGTTTGAGGTAGATACCATGCTGAGCTGCTCTTTTCCAACCACGGCCAAACCTCCTGTTAAATCTTTCTTCTTGGCTGTACCATACCCTACGACCACAACCTGATCCAGGACATTATTTCCTGACATCTTCACATTGATGATTCCTGATGGATTGACCTTTAATTCCTGGTTATTAAAACCAATGTAGGTAAAAAGTAGCGTAGCCGTGCGTGGCGCCAGAATGGTATAACGGCCATTTGCATCTGTCTGAACACCGGTTTTCGCTCCTTTAATCATGACCGAAACACCCTTAAGTCCTTCTCCTGCATCATTGGTGACCTGACCTTTGACATTTATTTGATCTGTTGCTTGCGAATAAGCATAATTAGCCGCCACCACCGATAGGGTAGCACTCATTATCCAGCTCCTGAGCCAGAAATGTATTTTTTGTATCATTGATTTATAATGGTTAGTTTAAAATTTACTTGCGTCCTTTACTTTCCCTTTCTCGTAAAGAATATGAGTTTAAAATAGGTCTGCTTCAATAGGCTTGGATTTTTAATTTAAATTTTGTGATACATACTATCTCATTGCTGCAAATGCATGCGCAATGCAGACGGCAAGACTTCGTTTTCGTCCTTATTGACGAAACCTAAAATTCCGTTGCGCGTTGCTATTGATTTTTGTAGAGTTCGGATTACCCTGCGTGAGCCTAATCACGTGGTCGGGAAGAATTTTCATACACATATTTTGCTTTTTTAAAATTGGTTAAGACAAAACTATAATCATCACCAATTCGTAGGGTTCGTTTTTGTACGAAAATGGTTTGATTTTGTACAAAAGGCAAAAACATGTGTTTTTCGCTGTAAAATGGGGGTTAGAAGCGCTTTATTATTCTTTTTTTATACACATTAGATGATCTAGGATAACCGTATCGCTTGGTTGCACATCGATAGCTTCACCCCGACCTTTATAAATGATATCGCGGAAACTGGCCTGCGAGATACCTTTGGCTTTTATCGGTTGATGACTGATTAAATTTCGTACAAATAAGCCCTGGACATGCTCGCCATACTCGACCACCAAACCTTGTTGTGCTAGCGGACTGATGACCATATTCTCGATAAAAACATGACTTATACGAAGTTTACCCACAGGCATAATCCGTATGGATCGGTGTGAAATTGAATAGAAGTCCTGCCAGTTCTGGAGATAAATAGTTGAAATGTTGTCAATTTCGCCCCTATAAATCGAACCACTTACCACATTTACATTTTCTTCACCTGCTCCCACTCCGGTATCTGTCAACCCTATATTAATAAAGTCGTCACCGCTTTTACCTTTGCAATTCGCAATAATAATATTTTTACAGCCAAAACGTATGCCCATGCCGTCTTGGTTCAAAATCTGTTTATCTGCTCCATCAACAGTTACTGCCTGCCTCACATTAAAAGTAATATCGCTTACCTTACCGTTTGTACAGCGTTCCAATACCAGTCCATGCCCATGATAATCCTTTAATGTAATGCCGCTAACCTCAAATACATCGGTGTGCGCCAATATAATGGCGTGGTTCCGCCATCCACCTTTTTGGTTCTCTCCGGGCTTACCTGCATCCGTACCATAAGATTGTCCAAATCCGCTGGGATTTAAGGACAAGATTTTATTGTGGTCACCGGTAGCTCTGGGATGATCAGCTCCTTCTAAAAGAACATTTCCTTTTCCAATAATCCGGATATTCTTTGCGGGTGCTATATCTTTAATTGCCAGCCCTGCATTTGCCGAACGGATAAAATTATCCCGGCATTTATCCGATAGTTTAATGGTACAGTTATTCAATTCAAGTTCAAAATCGCCCGGAAGCAAAATGGCCTGATCGATGAGCCAGACACTTTTTTTCGTTACCGCATCGTATTTAGGGATCACTACTTTCCCAGTCGACTTTTTTGCTTCATTTATGGCTTTTTGTATACGTTCTGACTGGGAACCACTCTTGTATTTATTGGGGCTGATGTAAGTTTCATCTACTTTTTGGGCGGCGGCCGTTGCCAGATACATTACGTTGCACAAGCAAATGCAACATGTAAGCAGAAGCGTTTTTCTAAAAATTGTCATTTTCATGATCGTTAGGATTTCAAAAATATAGAATGGCCTTTCACCCATCTGAAAGGGGCGTCGGTCAACTATTGGCTGTATTTTTATTTCTTTCCACTGGAAACCTTTTTCTTAAACTCCGAAGGGCTCAGTTCAAACTGTTTTTTAAAACAGACGCTAAAGTATTTGGCATTGTTAAACCCGGTTTGGTAAGCAACCTCCGCTATCGTCAAATCCGATTTTTCTAATAGATAAGCACTTCTTTTCAGTCGCATATTCAAAATAAATTCTTTGATGGACATTCCCACAATATCATGTATTTTTTGATAAAGAATGGTTCTGCCTACGTTCATATCAGCCACAAAATCTTCTACGGAATAACTGGCATTGTCAATATTTTCTTCAATGACCTGAATAGCCTTAATCAGCAGTTCCTCGTCCATGGAGGTAACGGTTACATTGGAGGGATCTACCTGAACGTGTTTGCTGTATTTTTCTTTTAGTTCCCGCTGATTTCTTAGAATGGTTTCCGTCTGTTGCAACAGATAGTCGACATGAAACGGTTTATCAATAAACACATTGGCGCCATATTCCAATGCTTTTATTTTATGCTGGTTGTCATCTCCCGTACCCGAAATCATAATAATAGGAATATGGCTCGTCTTAAAATTTTGCCTAAGGCTACGGCATACTTCCAAGCCATTGCGATTTGGCATGATCAGATCGGTAATAATAAGTTGCGGATAAATTTTTTCGGCTTTAATTAAGCCTTCTTCGCCGTCACTTGCTGTATATACATTATATTTTTCGGCCAGACGCTGCTCCAGATAAACACGCAGCTGTTGGTCATCTTCAATGAGCAGGATATTATCTGTCTTTTTTATAGGGATCGATCCTGTTTCTGGGGCTGCAGTATCCTGCGTAATAATATCGTCGATTTCAGAAACGGTGTAATCATACACATTAGGCTGCATGTCGCCTGCCCCGGCCTGTTTCCTTAACGGTAGTAAAATGGTAAATGAAATTTTATCGGTCTTATTGACCATCCATATTTTACCCTCCAGCACATCTACCAGTTCTTTCACAATGGCAAGTCCAAGTCCTGAACTTTCTTCAAAAGTTGGCCGATGAGAAGATAAGCGGTTGAAAGAAGTGTAAAGCATCGCGATCTGTTCTTCAGAAAAACAATCACCGGTATTTATAACTTCAATGGAGATGTATTCGACTTCCTTCGGATCTAACGAAGGAAACCGTTCTTTTTCTTCTGCTGTTGCACTATAGATACGTACGCCCACATACCCATTATCTGGTGTATATTTTAGGGCATTGGAGAACAGATTAGTCAATATTTTTTCGATAACATCGTAATCAAAGGCAACATATAAATTGTCCTTGTACGAGGAAATATTGGTTTCAACACCTTTTTTATTGGCATAGAGCTCAAATAAGCTAAATAGATCCCTTACAAAATTGATAAAATCACCAACCTGCGGATTGAGCGTAATTTTTTGGCTTTCTATTTCGCGAAAGCGCAGCAATTGGCTAATCATCCGCTGTATTCTGGATACATTTTTCTCTATTAAATCCATGTATACCAAAGCGGTATCATTGGCCACAATAGTGTCTTTGAGTTGTTTAAGCGGCTGTAAAACCAAGGTTAGCGGTGTTTTTAAATCGTGTGAGATATTGGTAAAGAAGTCGGTACGCGCCTGGTTCAGCTCTTGCATATTCTGTTCTTTTAAACGCTCGAGTGCTAATCGCTCTTTAAACACTCTTTTATTGCTGTAATATCTCATTATGAAAAAGAGCAGAGCAAAAACAAGTGCGGCATAGCAGCAATATGCCCACCAGGACAAGAAAAATGGTGGATCGACATGGATATATAATCGTGATATTTGATCGCCCCATAGCCCATCATTGTTGGAAGCCTTGATTTCAAAGATATAATCTCCGCCCGGAAGGTTGAGAAACTGTACAGATTTCTGGTTGGCATGACTGATTTGCCAGTCTTCACCTAGCCCCAGCATCCGGTAAGCGAACTGGTTCTTCTCTGCGGATAGATAACTATTTGCCGAAAACTTAATTTCTACATTGGACTGGTTACTGGAGAGCCTTATCTTGTCTTCTTTTTGATTGGAAAGACTGCCAATGTCTTTCGTTAAAACTGATGAGCCATCCGCTGGTTTCACGAGTTTATTGTTGACCAGAAATCCTGTAAAAAAAACTTTGGGTTTTTGCAGATTTTTATTGAGGTACGCCGGATCGAAAAGTAGAAATCCATTGGTACCACCAAACAGCATTTCACCCCTAGAAGTTTTGTAAGCGGCATGAATATAAAATGAACCAATGTTATTTTCCTGATAAAATCTGGCTTTCTCAAATTTACTGTATTTCCAATTGAAACAAAAAAGACCATCACTGGTACTTAACCAGATATTTTTCGTGGCAACATCTTCTAATATGCCAAATACCATTTTCGCCGGGAATCCGTTACTTACACTATAGTTGACATATGTCCCATCTCTTTTGAGTACATTTACGCCTTTACCCAATGTCCCCAACCATACTTCGCCATTTGAAGTCACTGTATAACTACACAGGTAATTTGCTGAATAGGAAGCATCTTTGAGCGCGTAGTGTTTCAATACCTTTAACGTATGGGGATTTACAACAAAAAATCCTTGATGGCTAATTAAACAGAGCTGATCTTGGTTATTCACATATAATGCTTCGACTTCGAGTTTCATTTTTTTGCCCTGCGCATCAAGGACGCTTACCATCTCTATAGGATCTAGCGGCTTCTTTCGATATAAAAATAATTTATCGGGATCTGTCATCCACCAAGTGCCTTCCTTATCGTTTACAAAATCATAAACGGTGAGTGGTTGCTGGCTCTCCGGAGAGCGGAAATTGAAACTGCTGAAATGCTGACTGTCCACATCATAACTGCCAATACCGCCGTTATAGGCTGAAATCAACAGTTTTTTACTCGTTCGGTCAAATTTCAGGCGTTTAATCATATGGGGACTCGACGAACTACCCTGCGATTTTTCTGGAGGGTTAAACTGATCCTTTTTTCTATTCCAGTAATTCAGGCTCCCCCCCTCGGTACCGATCCATATATTTCCCAGATGATCTTCCTGAAAACTACTGACTATGGGGTGATTGAGTCCCCCTGGGCTGGGCTTGAAGTAACGTACTCGGGAATCGTAAAGCGAGCAATAAGCTATTTTACCACCGTAAGTACCTATCCAGGCCCCTTGGTCCGGATCCGGATAAATTGTCCATATCGAGTTATTCGGTAATGAATAAGCATCGTTCAAGTTCATTTGCAAGGTGCTGCTGCTTTCATTGGATGGATCATAAAGATACAATCCAGCTTGCGTAGCCACCCAGATCACCCCGGTTTGGTCCAAATATAATTTTTTGGTTAACACGGCTGAATTTCCCATTATACTTACTGGGATCTTCTGTTTTAAGGTACCTGTTAAATCAGTTACATGGATTCCCCCTCGTTGTGTTAAAAAGTAATATTCCCCCCCGTATGCGACCGCATCGTTCACCTGATTTGTCGTACTACCAAAATCCGCAAACTGGACTAGGCGTTTTTTCGTCATTTCAACTTGATACACGACAGCGCCTTGGCTTAGAAACACCTGATCTTTAGCACTCAATATATTTTGGAAAGACTTGTTTTTGGGCAATAAAAAGCTTTCTGTCTGTTTATTTTGCGGATTATAGCGTAGTATGCTATTGTCTGACAGCATGTAAACCTGACCATCGCTATGTACACAAAGCGAACGGATCATTCCGGGAACCACGACATGAAAAGAAAACCGTTCGTAATCGAATTTTAATAAGCCTTGCCCAGAAGCTAGAAACAGATTTCCCTTTTTATCCCGAATTAAAGAACCATAACCCCATTTTTGCGTTGGTTTGATCGCAGAGACGATATCATTTAACTGATAAAAACTATTGCCATCGTACATGAAGAGCGCATCGGGCCCCGTGTACCAAATACGCCCTAAACTGTCTTTTGCGATACTTTGTATACCGCCATAGTAGGAAGTTTCGGGCATCAGATGAAACCTATACCTCGAAAGATCGATACCGAGAACACATTGCCCCCAAAAAACGACGAAACAAATTATCAGACTGTATTTATTCATTTACCGATGCTACTAAAACTGTTTAAATTTCAATCCAAGATTTACGTGGGCCAGTTACAATCAAAATATCCTGCTACTAATTGTTGATCAGTGGTTCTATAAACTTCGATTATCATACTATTAGGCAATGAGCTTCGTCGAAATTCTGGCCTTAGCGCTTTTTCAGCTGTTCAGATCCATGCGAAGCCAACAGTACCAATTTACTTAAAAACAGGCGTTGGGGACAAACTTATCTTCTTTTGCTGATTATTTTTGAGTTCGAAGATTACAAGTTCATTTTTTCCTGGTATTAAATCCTCCGAAGGAATTAATATCGACTGCTGTTTTTCTTCCTCCCAGTAAGATCCCAAATATTTTTGATTTAACCAGACCTCGCCCATTCCCCATCCTGTCATATTAAGATACTTGTTTCCGGACAGATTGTGTTCGAACTGACCTTTGTAAAAACCTGGGCTGTCATTAGCTGCTGATCTTTGTTCAAAAACCAAATCCTTCAGTGGATAATTACGCACCGTTAAGGGGATCATTTTCCAGTCTTGAAGGTCGTTTCCGTCTAAAGTAATGGTGCCAAATAGCCCTTTTGAATTATCTGTAATTTCTGGTCCGTAAGTGATCCGACCAATATTCTCGACATAAAATTGAAGCAAGTGTTTGCCTGGATTTGCTTTGATGGCTAGTTTTTTACTCTTATCTGTCAGGCTACCCTGTACCTTACCATCGACATAGACCACGGCATAATCGCGTACGTTTTCCAATTCCAGCTCTTCGCTTTCCGCATCAGTGTTTATCTCGGTCTGATAAAGTACATAGCCCGATTCGATGTCCAAATCATTAAAGGATAATACATTTTCCGCCTCGATAGCCTTATTATAAACCTGGTTTACAGACGCTTTCTCTTCCAACCTAATTTCCTGTGCCATGAGGGGCTGACCAAAAAAAACAGTCATCATAGATAATATCATTGTTCTTACCATTGTGTAAATCTTTCTTATTTCTCTAAAAATGATTGAATAAAAGTTTCGTCCACAGCCACTTGCGGCGAGAATTTCTCACTTTTTACATAATTATCGATACTGTACAACAATTGTTGGGTAGCGGGACGGTTATCCATATCATTTTTGGTATCCAATGCCAGTACCAGCAATTTCCCGCCGTGCAGTTTGGCTTCAAAACCAATACCCAATTTCTGGTTGTTGTCGTAGCTGTCGATGACCTGTATAAAGGGACGCAGTTGTTGTGGTGCATGTTGCATTTCAATTACTTTTGCATGGTTCAGGATATCCCACCACTGCCAATCGCTATGGTATGAAGTAAGAAAATCATTAAACATGGCCTGCTTATGATGAACCAGGTTGCCGATGGTCATCGGTGCCCATGCAAACATAATGGGGTTCCAAAAATGATTGTGAAACAGTGACTTTCGACCTTTCACCTGGTCTGGAGAAGGATAAAGAACCACGGTTTTACCCTGTACCAACTGCCTTTTTGCAGCATCATCGTAGACATCGGTGTACAATACATTAGCTGTAGACTGCATCAGATGTTGATGCTTTGGATATACCCAAATGTCCCAGCTATTCTTAATGCTATCGTTTACCGCAAGATGAACCGTAACTTTTTGGGTGCTGATATTTTTTAGGGAAATCTCAAATTCACCTACCGGCGATACATTTTCGTTGGCAATGGTTTGCCTTTTCAGCGTTCCCTTTTTCAATACGCTGCCAGCGGTATCGGTCAACCACCATTTAATTTTCGCATTTTCAAGTGCAGAATTGCTAAAGTTATATACCTCGGCTTTACCCCGAAATGTTTCTGTGTTGAAAAAACTGCTTTTATCGTAGCGCAGTAGAGCGACCGTTGGCGCACAAAACTCGCTGAATTTTTCTGCTGTTACCAATCCTTTCGAATCCCAGAAAGGATCGAAGATCCCCACGGGCGCATACCCTTGTCCCGGAAAGTCATTCATCGACAAAAGCTGAAAACCGGCCGATTTACCTGATCGCAACAGGGCTTCGATCACGGCTTTGTACTCCAGCACGGTCAACGCACCAGATGCTCTGAAGAAATCCTTTGCTTGGTCCAACATGCCATTTTTTTGTAATAGATCGCTAAATACTTCAAAATTGCGGGCCTCTACGGGACTGTTGGCATATTTCTTTATTTCATCAAAATTTGGATAAATACAACGTTGCCCTGACTCGTGTGAAATGACGGGCACATCGACATCAGATTCCAAATTCTTGTCCCAATCGGTACCGGGCAGACCTTCGTACACCTTCACCGGCCCTTTATTGGTTTGCTGGGAAACGTAATATTGATCTGATTTAACCCGTGTTCTTGCCGTAGAACCGCTGTAAAGATGGCGGGGATCAGCTTTTCTGCCTTCGGCAGTCAGCTCCTCGATAAAGTCGAAATTCCCGGTAATTTCATTTCCGTTGCAGTACAGAACAAAAGAAGGATGGTTGCCATATTCTTTTAAAATAGCTTTAATTTCCCTACGGAAGAAGTTATATCTGGACTCGTCGGGTTCGGCATCTTTGCCCCACATAGGCATTTCCACTTCAAAATATATTCCATGTTTGTCTGCCATGCGAAAGGCCGCCGCCGGCGGGCACCATGAATGGAATCGTAAATGGTTCATGCCATACGTCTTCATCAGCACCATGATTCGTTCCCAAGAGGCATCGTCGAGCGGAGCATGGCCTGTTTTTGGAAACACTGCATTTTCTACATTGCCTCTTAAATGGATGGGACGATTATTGAGCAGTACATGGTTTTTTCCTTGTTTTACTTCACGCATACCAAAGGTGGTAGCCTTTTCATGCCGATAGCTGTTTTTGCCGTCAGAGGTATTCAGTTGACAATTTATACGATAGAGGTTTGGGTTAAACTCATCCCACAATTTGATATGCTTACCTAATGGAATAGTGGTCTCTACGAAGGTCACCGAATCGGTACTTACCAATGCAACTTCATCCTTAAGGCTGTAATTTGTTCCCTCGATGACGAAAGACACTTTGCCCTTTACCTGTTTTTTGGTCGCATTATTTACCCGTAATTTTACTTTTATGGACTGATCGGCTATATTTGGATATACCTGAAGATCTTCCAGATAAACTGGGTCTATGGCCAGCAGCTTTATTTCTCCTAGAATACCGTTCCAGTTAATCTGTGTAAATTCAGTATGCGCATGGTTCCATTTGTGTGTGTTATACTGAAACCGGTTATCGATACAAATGGTCATGCGATGCTTTTTTCCGGGCTTTACAAATGAGCTCAGATCGTGGTTGTGGGGTACACTTACATAATCGATACTGCTGACTTCCTTGGTATCTATAAAAACTGAACTCAACCAGTGGGTACGCTCAAAGTATAGGAATATTTTTTTCCCTTTCCATTCGGCAGGGATTTCAATATCACGTTGGTACCATGCCGGTCCCATGTATTCGTATTTTCGGGTCAAACGGTCGATATATTTATAGGGATTTTTATATCCTATCTGATAATCATCGGTAATACCGGGAAGCTTAATAGTTTCTTGCAAAAGATGATTATAGCGGGGGGACAGCGAGCCTCTACGGAAATCCATCACGTCCGTCTGGAACCTCCAAGTTCCTGATAAATCGATAGCATCTTGAGCCTTTAACAAGACTGCCTGCAGGAAAAGCCCCATTAGGCACATCATTTTAAAGTATTTATAGATACTTGTCCTGTATTCATCCATTTTGTGTTTCGATAGTTTAGGTGCTTTCATTCTTTTCAGTATATTATTTTTTGTAGGCATCGAAAAAATAGTGTCACTGTGGTACTCCTCTTTAAGCTCGGTTTCGTAATTGAAGTCTTATTTATTATCATAATAATGTTTCATCAGAAACCAGGCTTTCTTTCGGTAGCCTTGGTCTGAGATCAATCCTTTGCGGTTCCAGCCATCTTGGTTGGTCGGATGAAAACGGAACGGCGAACGGAAATCAAATAGCAGCCAAGGTGAAGTTCCGCGCAGGTTTGGAATATGCTTAAACATTTCGAGGTTGTTTTTGTACAAAGTCGCTTGGTAATCTTCACTCCATGAACTGACGACATCCTTTTCGCCCGTTTTGCCATACAGCGCCTCGCCTCCAAATTCAGAAATAATTAAAGGCTGGCCTTTTGCCACATCCCATACTGCTTTATCAGGAGAAACTGGCCAGGAGTGGTACCAGCCTAAATATTTGTTAACAGCTACGACGTCCAATTCTTTCGTAAAAGGATCATCCATAACAAAGGTTTCCTTCTCCTTATTGAAACGAACAAGATCAAAAGCAGCGGTTATAAGCCTGGTCGTGTCAATGGCTCTGCATGTAGCAATCAAATGCCTGATAAAAGCATTTCTAGGCTCGGATGGTTGGGTTTCATTGGCTACTCCCCAAAAAGCTAGTGCGCAACGATTTTTGTCTCGAGCAACCATTTCCCGCATCATTTTACCGGCTTTCTCTTTGGTCGATTCATTTTCAAAATCGATGCCTTGCCAAATGGGAATTTCTTCCCACAACAAGAAACCCATTTTTTCGGCCATTCTCACGATATATTCATTTTGTGGATAATGCGCCAAACGAATCATATTACAGCCCAAAGCTTTCGCTTCTGAAAGCAGCATCACTGCATCTGCCTGTGAAAAAGCACGACCTTTGCGCTGAGGTATTTCCTCATGAAATGAAATGGACTTGAGAAAAATAGCTTCGCCATTCAGGAAGATATCTTCCCCTTTTACCCAAATATTGCGAAAACCTATTTCCTCTTCTATTTGATCGTCGCGCGTTGAAATCTTCACGTTATACAGTTTGGGTGCAGTAGGCGACCAACGTATGATTTTTCTCGATAGGAATGAAGTTTTTACTTCCCCCTGAGCATCTGTTTTAAGCGTTTGTTTTAGTTGTAGTTCCGGTATTTCGATAGTTACCGAGGAATTGGCCATCGTTTCCGAAAGTTTGACCTTCGCATTGATTTTATCGGCTTTGGTTTTGTCCAATTGCACAAAATAATCATCGATAAAAACTTTTGGCGTGCTTACCAAAAAGACATCTCGGGTAATACCGCCATAGTTCCACCAATCAAAGGCCATTGCCGGAATGGCATCAACCTGCCGGCTATTATTTACCTCAACTGCCAAAAAATTATCGTTTTCTTTAGCTGCATCTGTTATTTCAATCTGAAAGGGGGTAAAACCACCTTCATGTTGTGCAATCTCTTGTCCATTGAGATATATGCGACAACGGTAACTTACCGCAGCGAAATACAAGAACAACCTTTCGTTATTTTCTTTCACTACATCGAACTTACGGCCATACCAGATGGTACCTTCGTAATATTTAAGTTCAGGCATTTGACTGTTCCAATCTGAAGGTACATTTAAACGGAGACCATTCTCGAAAGCGTATTCATAAAAATCAGTCTTGCTTTCGGCTTTTTTATTCAGATAGATTTGGTTTTTTCTTCCCTGGTCGTATAAGTCTACAATAGCGTCCCACTTTCCATTTAAGGATTGAGCTCGCCTACCATACACATTGGCCATATTTTGCTGTGCAACAAGGTTGGAGGTTATCAGGCTAAAAAAAAGGGACAATATCAAAGATAGATTGATCAGCTTTATCATAATAGGTGTTAGTTGTTAATAAAATTTTCTATTTTACCTGCAATGCCGAAAGCTTTATCCAACCCTGAGCCGTCAAATCTCCATCAAGGGCAAGTTGAATAGCCGGCTTATTTTCCTTGGTCGTATCAACAATGGCGACTGCCCAGTTATATATCCCTGCAGGTAGATCTACTTTTGCATTTATTTTATAACTCGCAGCAGCACCTTTCAACCAAGCAGACGGTTCACTCTGACGATCTACAAAAATCTTTTTAACATTCCCTTTGGCATCTAACAGGGCAAAAGCAACTTTATATTTGTAATTCCATTGTGGAATATTATTAGGTAAATAGCCCCAGCCCATATTCTGCCAACGATGGGAGATTTGCGCTATCTTTCCCGACTTGATATCTTGAGGGAGGTTGATTTGGTCTGGATATACACGGTACCCCCCTTCTGTAATAAACCGTTGAACCAAATCAAAGGACTTAAACCAGGATTCAGTTTCTCCCCCCGCTCTAAAGTCCATCATATTGACATGGGCTTCGGCCGACAGGTCGAACTCACCTGTCCTCACATCCTCGTCATGACCTTCTCTATATTTTCCACTGGGGTCTGTCCAATAACGGTGCTTACCTGGGGCAATAATCCAGCCTCCTTCCATAATGATAGGACGCTTAAAATTCCATTTCTTGGCAAAATCCTTTTCCCAATTCTGGTAATAGCCAGTCATGCCAAAAGCATCTTGGCGAAGGCTATACCCCTTATCAATAGCTTTATCCAATAAGCGTTCACTATTCGGGTTGACTGCGCCCCAACTTTCGGGATGACCGACCAGACGATGGTAGTTGATAACCAAAGGAACTTTTGTAAATGTGTTAGCATATAAGCTGGTCACCCAGTCCAGGGTTTCTTCCTTTATTTTTTCAGTACTTTCGGGTGTTGCCATTTTGGGGTCTTCATAGACAACATAATGTGCTTCGCCCCATTTCCCCAAGCCATAGGCATCAATAAAAGAGGTCTTTTCAGGATCATTAAATTCCTTGGCCAAAGCTGTGATAAATTTGGTATAGTATTTTCTAAATACCGCATCCTGAGGATAAGGTGTTTGCCTATCGGGATGATTTTCATTTTCCAAATAATATTTGGCTCCGAGGTCGAACACAAATTTGGGTGTATTTTGACCTTGGTCGCGACCATCTACCACAATACGGAGCGCTATGGGCAACCCTCTCGTTTGTGCGCCTTTAAGGAGCTTTCCTATTTTAGAGTTTGGATCATCCCAGGCATAAACACCGTCACTGGGATTCAGCGAAGACCAGCTCGTGCGTACATAACATGCCGAAGCATAATCAATGACCTTTACCTTTTTACCCAATGCTGGCACAAAATATTCGATATCCCAATACGTATCATCGGCATTACGGGGAGCATACATTACCCAACCATTTAAAGGATTGCGCAAGACTGAATGACCATCGTATTTTGGCTTTAATAAAATATACCCGGTGTTGCCCGAACCGCTTTTCCCTTTATTTTTTTGAGAAAAACCAAGCAATCCAGAAGTGCACAATAAAAGCGTTAAAAAAAAATTTATTATCCAATTTGAGAATAGCTGTTTGTTTATCATTTCGTTTTTGAACATATTTTCAAGTCTATTGGTTATTTTATTCCTGTTGTGCCAGCGACTTCTATAGTTTATCATTTAGTGTGCTGATTCAACAAAACTGATTTATTGGGATACGGTACAAAATTAGCCACGACAGGCTACCGCTATGGTATTGATTTGTTCAGAAATGGTTCGTTTTTGTACAAAAATTAGGATTTAATCCGCTATGAAGGACGATGTGAATAAAATCATTTACTTATGGAGACTAAGTGATAAAGAAACAGCTCTTCTTCTTGGATTTTATACCGTTTATAACTATTAGGGAGGTTTCTTATCAGATTTATAGCAGTCTATTTAATGTAAAAAGCCCGATTGTTCTCGGGCTTTTTAGGTTCATGTTCCATACGATCCTCTTCATTCGAAAGAAATGAAAAATTCTATCACATCTGGCGTATGCCAAATTTTCAGAAGTATTACTTCAACTTCTGTAAGCGTTCTTTCGCTGCAGGCACGATATCATCGTTTTTGTCATAATTGTCAATCACACTTTTCAAGGTACTCTTCGCCTGGAAAGCATTGCCTTTGCGCGCATAGGCATCAGCAAGTACCAGGAAGCTCTTGGCAACCCAGTATTCTTGCGCTTCCCTATTGTTAATCACATCAAAGGCTGTTTCCAGCGCCTTATCATATTCCTTGTTATCGTACTGCAAAAGCGCTACGCGATACCGTGCTTCTGCGCCGATAGCCGATTGACTCTTCAGCGCAGCCAGGTTGAATTCTTTCATGGCAGACGCTACATTTTTTTCTTTCAACAAAGCTTTTCCACTGTACAAATGCGCTTTCGCTATTTCCTCCTCGGTTGCCCCGTTGTAATTTTTGACCAGACTCACATACTTAGCCATTTGCTCCATATCGCCGAGTTCGAAGTAACACACCATCAGGTTCGTTACCGCATAGCCATAGTTCTTTTTATATTCTTCGTTGAGCTCCAATTTTTTGAGGTGCACAATGGCTTCATTGTATTCTTTAAGATCCAGATATAGCGCAGCAACCGTCAGCAAGGTATTCTCTGAATATTTGCTCGTCCAGTCGTTCAATATGATATTTAGATCGTGTAATGCTTCCTGCGGATGCCCGGTGCGGTACGAACTCACCCCACGGATATAACGGGCGAATTTTTCTTGTCTGGGTTTTGGAAATTTATCAAAATAGGCGTTGATCGCTTCTACAGCCGCTCCATATTCTCCCCTGGCGAATAGCGACTGCGCCGCCTGGAAAGCCATGTTATCAAGCTCTGCGGGACTCAGATTACTGACATTGGTACCGACAGCGTAACGAATATAGCTCGAAGCATCCCCTTGATCGAGGTAGATGTTTTCAATGAAACGCATCGCCTGCTCCGCCTCGGCAGTTCGGGTGTATTTCTCCACCACCTTCTGGAAAGTCGCTTTCGCCGCTTCGGGCTCATCATTGTTGTACTGCACGAGTCCTATGGTCATTAAGGCGCGGGGAATATAACTACTGCGAGGGTACTTTTCGACCATTGCCTGTAACCCTTCGATCGCACGGCTATAATCACCCATCGTGAAATAAGTATAGGGAATTTCAAAGGCCGCATCATCTGCATAGTTCGAAGATGGAAATTGTTTCAACACCGACCGCAGCGTACTGAGCTTGGTTTCATTGTCGCCTTGCAGACCAAATAAAACACCGCGCTGGAATAAGGCATAATCCTGATTGGGCGCTTTGCTGTTGATCAGCTGATCGTAGTATTTGTTGGCACGGCTGTAGTCGCGCAGACACAGGTAGGAATCGCCCAGACGTGCAATGACATCATAGCGTATATTTTGATCCACCGCATTTCCTCCAGCAGTCAGAAAGCGTTCAAAATAATTGGCTGCCAACTCAAAACGGTTGTTTCGGTAGGCCGCATAGGCCAGCCCATAATTTGCATAATTATACAGGTCGCTATTCCGAGCGACGGGCAGGCTTAGAAATTGGGAGAAGTTTTCTACGGCTTCACCAAATTTGCGCACTTCATACATGGCCTCTGCTTTCCAATAGGTCGCAAGAGCGGCCATTTCAGCATTGACCGGAAACTTTTCAGATCGCATAAACATGGATATGCTATTTTCGAAAGCACGCTCGTTATAAAACTCCAGTCCGCGGTAGTAGGTGACCTTTTGATAGATCGCATTGACTTCCCGACCGCGCTCTTTTAGCGATTCCAGCATACTAACACCGGCATGGAAGTTGGTGGTCCCACGTAGGATTTCAGCGGATAGTGTTTCGGCACTTTCCTTTCTTTTTGAACCCGGATCGACAGGTTTCACTTCCTGCTCGATATATTTCTCGAGGACTTTTTGTGCCGCTTGGGTGGAGTCCATTGCAAACAAGATTTTAGCATAGTTAAATAGCGCATCGGCTTTCACTTGCTGGTCTAAATCCAGTTTTGTCGCTTTGACAAAAGCATTTCGTGCGGCTTGCTTATCGCCAGTCTCCAGAGCGATATGGCCCAATGTCATGATCGCCCCCTGATAAAAGGCATCCGAAGGTTTTATGGCCTCCAGCATACCGCTTGCTCTTTTATATTCTCCCGCCCCGTAAGCCAGATAGCTGATGCGATAATTATCGATATTACTTTGCGAAGCGTCTGGGTGCCGTTTCATCAATTCGTGATAATAGGCCTGTTTATATTTTTGCTGCGCTAAATAGGTAGCTGTGGCAATTTGACGCAGCTCCGTCTCAATAGCATCGCGGTTGATATGCGTCATATCCGGACTTCGGCGCACCTTGACCGCATCGGCCAGCATAGGCCGGTAGTCGCGTACGACATCAATGGAATCCATGGTTTGAACCTCTCCGCCGCCACCTTGCACACTATGTTGCTGTTGCTGTTGCTGTTGTTTCTCTTTCTTTTCTTTCTGTTGTTTCCCCACTTCCTGCGCATAACCTGTAACCAGCAAAGCCGAAAGCGTCCCAGTAAACAGGTATTTCAGGTAATTGTGACCGATTCTTTCTTTCAATATCATTGTTCGTCCGTATTTCTGAATTGTTCCAAACGTTCCTTTGCCGAGGAGACATAGGGTTATCCCTAACTAGTGTATTCAAAACTAAAGAATTTCAAGCACATTCGGTAATTTACACCTCATAGTTGCTTCGTTTCAACGATTTAGAACAAAACACGCTATTCCATTGCTCTATCGGCAACTGAATTTATACAATAATGGAGCCAAGAAGAAAAAATAAAAGAGTGGTTCTTACTGATAGGAATGGACTGACTTGGATACCTGCCAACTGCCATTCTCATAAACTAAAGTCACTAGGTCAGTCATGCTAAAGCTGTCAAATTTCAATACAATTTTTGCAATCATATAATCTGTGGATTTTTCGACAATCTTGATATGCGTTTTACAGTTCAGAATTTCTCCCTGCTGTTTTTTTAAAGATTTAATCAAAGCCTGGCGTCCGTAGTAGGTCTGTATATTGGAAGCCTGAATCCTTTGGCTGAAATCTTCCGCAAATAATTGCTCTAAACCCACAGATTCTCCAGCCGTCGTTACAGCAACATAATGCTGCAAAGCGAAGTCTGCTGTGGAAAGATTAATGCTAATTTTTTCTGGTTTTGATGCTGGCTTTTCAGCTGCCATGGCAACTGACGATAAGCAGATTAAAGCTGCTGCCGTGAATGTTTTTACGAATGCTTTCATACTATCTTTTTGTTCTATTGTGTTAGTCTATATACCCTTACTTGTTGATCCAAAACTAAAGTTCAATATATCTCTGGCCTATGGACTTTAGACCAACGGTATTTGAATATCGGTGAATGGCGGAAATGTAAAGGTGAATATAACAACCATCTTAGCTGCTGCATGCCAAATACTATACCAGTGGCTACAATAAAAACATTTGTGCCTCTCAGCACATTTAAAGGCATTTTCGAGATTCTTTACGAAAAAGAAAATGTGCGCATACGAACAGTTTCAAAATAGATTGTTCGCATACGCACACCGCATAAAAAGCCTAGCAAAAGATTACTGTCTGCTGACCAAGTTAATTTATTTCGCTTTCTTTATCGGTGTATCGACTGATATTGCAAAAAAATCGTCAGGAAGTTCCCTTGCTTCTATCTTTTGAGCTACCGATTCCATTTTGAATTGCTCATTATCGACCACAATTTTCAATGGAACAGACTTGGCTTTTGATAAATAGTAGTTCCAGTTTCCATAACTATGCATCTGATACTTCGTAAAATCAACAGGGTACTTTGATGTGTAGAAATAGGTTGTCTGCCCACCTTGCGTCTTTAAAATCAAGGCATCACAATCTTCCCCCAATATTTTCTCTTTATTCTTAACGAGCTCATAACTTATAACTGCATCTGATTTCACATCGGCATCAAACCAATAAAGTGTGTCGGATCGGCTCGTCTTATTGTAAAGTCTATTGGTTTCACCAATATATAACTGCATTGTTATACCGACACCATTTGTGCACGATTTATAATTCCCCGATTTAATAAAATATTCTTGCTTATCACCTAGAAGAATCTTCATTTGTTCACTAGTGACGCTTGAATTCTTACTTTGAAAGCTATTTTGATAAATAATTTCGCCTTCAAATGCTTCTTGAGCATAGCCTTTCAATGTGACGGATAGCAATAATAAAAATAACAATAATCTATTTGTGTTCATTTGATATTAACAAGCTTTTTATGCTATAACTATTAAAGTGGGAACTTCAACCGAGTGTCTAAACTAAATTGAATCACTTTTTGAATATAATACAGGTTAATGCCGCAAACTTAAGAATATTCGTCGTATTTCATTGATTTCACTCAATTAACTGATACACCACTATTGGTCAAGATTTAGTTAAAAAAGAGAATTTTTAATGAAATTGCTATGCTTATTCCTTGCTGATTCTTTGCCGGTTCTTTGGTGTTTCTTTGGTGTTTCTTTGCTCTTTGTTCGGGTCTTCTTTGGGATTGGCTTGGGCTTCGTCTGCTATTTCTTTGGTGTTTCTTCGGTGTTTCTTCGGTGTTTCATTGGTGTTTCATTGGTAAAAAAGCAAAGAAACAGCAAAGGGATACGTATCTATAAGATAACTTGGTTCCTGCCATAAGTGAGCATTTGTCCCGAAAGAAGCAAATGATGATTAGCAAATTCACGTATAACGATGCTGAATGTTAGCCCACGTTTCGTAAGTTAGAGTTAGAAAAACGAACTGTCCGCAATAAAATAAAAAAAGCCACATCTCCTGATGTGGCCCTACAACTTATATATTGAATTAAAATGACTCCTATTTATACGAATTGATCGATTTGGACACTTTCCAGTCATTTCCTTCACGGACAAAAGTCACTAGATCGGTCTTGGTGAAATCCTCAAATTTCAAGGTAACCCTGGCCACCATATAAGCTGCTGATTCTTCAAGAACGTCTGTATTCACTGTACAGTTTAGCTTCTCGCCTTTTTGTTTTTTCAAGGACTTAACCACTTCACTACGGCTATTTGACTTCAGGTTTGCCGTTTGGACCTTTTGATTAAAATCCTCAGCAAACAATTGTTCTACACCAGCCGATTCACCTTCAGTCATTACAGCAACATAGTGCTCTAAAGCAAAGTCTGCTGTTGATAGGTTAACGTTTGTTTTTGCTGATTTTGATCCGGGACCTTCAGCTGCCATAGCACATGTTGAAATTGCGATTAAGGCTGCTGCTGCGATTGTTTTTACTAGCGTTTTCATAATATCTTTATTTTATCGTGTAAGTTTTTTCTATTCTTATTTGTTGATTCAAAATTACTGCTCTAGATACTTCTTGCTCACAGACTTTAGATCAACAACGGGTAAAACTCGGTGAATGACTGAAATGAAAAGGTGAACTTCAAAATGCATAAAGAACATAAGATCAATTTTATTAGCTTCGTGCCAAATACTATACCAGTTGTCCTGTGCGTTCAATAACGGCTTCTATAGCCTTTTAAAGCATATTCCATATCTTTTTCAGAAAAAGTCGCTGTACGGAAGCGAACAGTTTATAGCGATATTGTTCAAATGCGTACACCCTATTAAATGCGGGCTAAAAGATGAATTATACTTCCTGAATTACGCTCATTTAATTAAAACTGAAAACCAGGATTCAACAATTGTGAACAAAAGATTTTAAAGGAGGTTCTGTTGCGCATCTACTGAAATTTATTTATTTTTAATAGATTATTTTGATTTTGAATCTTATACGATCAATTCAATTTTCAGCCATAGTAAGATATGCTACCAAGTAAATAGCTTTAGCTTCATTTCTTAGAACCATAATATTGATCTATCAACCAAATGTATAAATCTGTCAGCGCCACAAAATACACGCAACTCCTTTTATGGGTGTTTATTTTTTCCTGTCTCACTTCGTTTATAAGCAACGCTAATGCTCAAGAAACAAAATACACAAGCTTTTTATGGGAGATTACCGGAAAGGGGCTAACTAAACCTTCTTACCTGTTAGGCTCTGTACATTTAAAAGACCGGCGTCTGATCAATAGCAATGATTCTATATTTGTGGCTATTGCTAATACAGATGCACTGGCTTTGGAAGTACACCCCGATACGCTGTATAAACAGATATGGGATTTTCGATACAGCAAAAAATCAACACTTAAAAAGATAGCGCTTACCGAAGTACAAAAAAAAGAGTTTGTAAAACGCTATCAAAAGGAGTATGGTGTGATGCCGGATTCCCAGCAAATGGCTTCTCCGCTTATTGTTAAATATCTCATGAATCCCAGCAACGATAAACCGGACGATATTACCGCCGTACTGGATGCTTATCTCTATGGCCTAGCCAAATCGCAACGAAAATATATTGTTGGCCTCGAGCCAATAGAAAATCAACTGGATGTTGATGGTAGTAACGAATTGGTTCATCTCGCGAACAAAAGTGATAGTACAAAATACTATAAGTATCTGGAGGATATGATGCAACTGTATAGCTCTGGAGACCTGGCTGGTGTTTGGAACGCGATTTCACCCCATATTGATCTTGAAGAAATGCAAAGAAGGAATAACACGATGCTAAAAAATATAATTTTGCAGCTCGATAAAGGTACGCTCTGCGCGGTCGTGGGGGCCGCTCATCTTGCAGGTGACCTAGGACTCATCCACCTTTTACAAAATGAAGGCTATAAGCTCCGCCCCGTTAAGACAAAAAAAACAGATCTGGCTTCTAAATATAAAATAGACTTCAGTACGATGGAATGGATGCCCCAAAAGGACTCTATCTTTGGATATACTGTCCAATTACCAAAAAGTTATATCTACAGGATAAATACATTGGGTGCAACAAACATCATCTATGGTGATCTGAGCACAGAAACAGAACTGATGGTGTCGGCTCAATTTGTTGGTGATCTGAATGGACTTACTGCGAAAGAAATTTTAAAACAAGAATACGAAAGAAAAACTGCCAAAAGCAAGTTCCCTATTGTATCTCAGCAATTTCTTGAAAAAGATGGTGCCCAAGGTATGCAGTTGATCACCGCAAATAATGGCATGGAGGTTAAATGGGAATTCTGGCTAAAGAACAATACATTATATAGCTTATCGGCCTTTACCAGCAAAAGTCCATTAGACAGGTATTTGTCGGACCGCTTTTTCAATGGCTTCACAATCCTTCCTCTCGACCGCCCTGCTGAAATAGATGAATCTGTCAATGACATTGGTGCTTTTGCAATAAAAATGCCGACGCAAATTCAATACCTTTACCAGACAGGTTCAGAGCAGCTTGGAGATAAACAGCTCCAATATGGCATACATAATTATTTTTCAATGGATAGGGATCGAAAAATAAATTATATGGTTCAGTATCACGATTATCCGATTGGCTATATCATGACTGACAGATCCTTGATGCTGAAAACGCTCAAAAACAGCCTTAAAAAAAATCCAGCGCTTACCGTTACCTCTGTTGAGCCAAGGGAGAAGGAGAATATAACGGGCATGGCAATAAAAGCCCAATTGAACAAATCAAACCTATTCGCAGAAACATGGGTCCGCGGGAACCGAATTTATCAGGTACTTCAGGAAAACCTAGATAAGAATAATAAAGAAATGGATAGCGCTTTTTTTAATTCCTTCCGTATGGTTCCTTTTAAGGAAGCCGACTGGAAAGATTTCACCGTAAACAGTATGAAGCTAAAACTTCCTGCTACATCGTTGATAAAGATAAAAAATGAGGATGTAGCTGAGCAACTTGATAGCGAATCTCATATTTATGCCGCAGCCGACAGCAATTCAAGCACATCCTTTCTCTTGGAAATCACTAAACTGCCTAAATATTATCGGCTGGAAAAAACCGACAGTTTATATGCCGAAATACAGGCTACTGCAAAAAAGAAATCTGAGAAAATGGTCCATTACGACACACTACGATCCGACAATATAACCGCTGCAATCTACACAAGTAGCGATTCATTAACAGCTAACTATCATAAAAAAGCGATCTGGATCAGAGGCAATATATCCTATGGATTTGATGCTATCGGCACACAAGAAACAGTTGAAAAAATAGATATAAACAGGATTATCAAATCCGTCCGTTATACAGGTACTACAGCGAACTTTGACGTATATAGCTCAAAAGCAGCAACTCTTTTTGAAGATATCTATAGCGCTGATTCTCTCGTTAGCCAAAACGCAAAAAACACATTAGAGCTCAGTTACAAATTTGATAAAAATGACCTAGCACTAATTTATAAAACATTGGTCCGAAAACAGGTCGATGACGAGCAGAACAGTGGGCTTCGAAGAAACCTGATCTATAGTTTGGTAAAGAATCATGATGAACGGAGCATACCTCTTTTAAAAAATATACTTAAGGATCCGACAACACCAGACCTGATCAAAATCGCAATCTTCCCGACCATCTATGAAATAGATTCAACACAGCTTGAATGGTATCTCCAGGCATTAAATCATCATCGACCCGATGTTGATTACCAAGTATGGCAATTACTACAGCCTTTACGCACTTCCCATAAATACGTAGCTGAGAATTTAGAACAGGTCATTCCATTATTTGCTATCGATAATTACAGACCTACACTATTAAATATTTGTTTAGAAATCGCTAAGGACAGCACTATGCGCAATAGCCGTGAAATGGTAAAGGTTTATCTGCCGAATGTAATGAAATATCTAGCCAAAGACCTGTCCAAATTTACTTCCGAACAGGAATCAGAGGATAGTTTCGATCCTTATTGGATAAGCGATTATGTGAAAATACTGGGTTTATATGATCAAAAAGATTCACTACTAAAATATCAACATCAGTTGCTCGCTAATACACAAATAGGTTATCTGCGAGCCTCCACCGCAACTGAATTTTTGGTTCTCGGTCTGCCATTGAATCAAAAATTAATGGATAGCATCAATGTTAATATATCGCAAAGAGGAGTATTGATGAGGGGGCTTAAAGAGAAAAAACGCGAAGATTTGATAGCCCCCAGGTATAAGGAGCAAATTGAAATTGGAAAAATTGTTGTAAACGATTACATGGAATCCGAATGGGATATGCAGTCGCAACAAATTGATTATCTGGGACAATTGACCGAGAATAATAAAAAGTATTTAGTTTATGCATTTAAAACTGAGAACGATGAGCAAAGTTATCTCTCAATTTATTTACCAGATGACCAAATTAAAGAATGGTCTTATACTTATGAAAACTGTTATTCAGATCTTGAGCCCTTTATCGGAGACTGGAAAGAACAAGCTCTCAAATTGATCCAACAAATGCGTATTGAAGATTAAAACAATAAGCTGATAGCGAAAAAATGTTCTAATAGAAGTTAAATACCTCCAGAGGTTAAAAACTCAAGTGCCTTATTGATAAATATTGATTTATTTTCTAATATATATTGATGTTGTTCTTTACGGCTTTGAATATTCTCCGGATACGTAATCGTTATATCTGGATTTATTCGTTCTCCAACATCATACGATTTTCCTTTTCTATTGTGCAACAAGGCAGTCATTAAATTAATGGAATATCCTTTATCTACATAATAAAGTTCATTACCTGATGTTAAACCAGCTGACTTTGTTCCGATGACGGTCACATTCTTTTGTCCTAAAAAATGACATGCAGCAATCTCTCCTGAGCTTCCCGTTATTCCCGAAATCAAAATAATTACTGGTATCTTATTATTTACAAGCGGTAAGACTTGAACAGTATCAAATTTAAAATACTTTGCTTCCACATCATTGTCTATATATAAACCATTTTGGGGAATCTGAAATTTATCTACCAAAACCTCCTTTCCGTCTTTGTCCAATGTTCCATCAAAATAACAAAAGGTTTGTGTGGTATCTATGAGAGCATGAAAGGGAATGATCATCGGAGCACAACTACCACCTTCATTCTCCGTTAAATCAATAATCCAAGCCTTAGGTTGTTTTCCATCTAGTTCAAGCAACTGCTTTTGTAAAGTGTCAATATACATGCGATGTTCCAGATCAACACCAGGAACGTTAATGTATGCATATTTATCTTCGATCAATCGATGCTGAAAATTTGGCCCAGGCATCCCTAGTTGTGCGTAGGTTGTGGAAGCATACTTTTTAATTAACGCCAATTCATCTGTGGTACCTTTAACTCTATGTACACTCGAATGATGATCATTTAAACCTGCAACTATCTTTTTAAAAGTTGGCATTAATGAATCAGTCGAATTAATATTCCTGACGTTCAACTTTGTTTCTTGACGCATTTTATCGAAATCGACTCTACTACGCATAAAAGAATGAGCCTCTAGTGTATCGATGAATTGATCGACTAATTTGGTTACTTCCTTGTTTTGGGCACGACAGATATTGAATACAGAAAAACATACAATAAAAAAGATAATTTTACACATAAACTAACGATTAATAATTTATCAAAACTAAAAAAAACTGTAAAAACATTTGGTCAATTGTAGAAATTATTTCGTTATTTTCTTGACCTATAATATGTATTTCAGCGTATCTTCTAGAAGTAATCTAATTTTCCATTCTCCGTTCGCAAGCGAACAGTATTGTTCACAATCGAACAATTTAATACGGTTACAAAAACAAACAAAACACTGAACATCAAAAACTTAAAGTTTAGGCAAAACTATTGATGCGTTTAAAACCAATTGATCTCAAGCATGTTGCATGAGATAAAAATGACATGAAATGCAATGAATTTTTAAGATTAAAATTAGGAAATCATGTATAATTACTTAAAAGTCGGTTGGCGGAAATTGTTCAGAAACAAAATCTTCTCCTTAATCAATATACTAGGATTATCGTTGGGCCTAGCCGCATGTTGGATTATCCTCTTATTTGTGAATGATGAATTGAGTTATGATCGTTATTTTACGCAGGCAGACCGTATATATCGCGTTGTTTCTCACGGAAAATGGGATGGCGGTTCCTTTGATATAACAGGAACTGCAGGTCCCCTTGCAAATGTTATTAAAGATGAATTTCCCGGCGTAAAAGAAGCCACCCGATTCGATATCGAGGGCGGAGGCATAATTACCATTGATAATCAACAAACAAAAGTCAACGAAATCTTCCTCGCAGACAAGAATTTCTTCAATCTATTTGACTATAATTTTCTTGCTGGCAATCCTGCAAGGGCATTGGCTAATCCCCAATCTATTGTACTGACAGAAGACTTAGCCGTACAATTGTTTGGATCCGTAGAAACAGCAGTCAATAAAACGCTTTATTTCAATAAATCTGAACCCAGCCTTGTCACGGCTGTTATACAAAATGTACCTCAAAATACACATTTCAGCTTCAGAGCTATCCGTTCCTTTTCAAAAGACTTTAATCCTGATTGGAATCAACTTTACCTTTATACTTACGTACTATTAAAAGATCAGTCATACTTGCCCCAACTTCAAAAAAAACTTCCTTACATCGTAAAAAAATATATTCATGGACGGAATCTCGATTTTGATTATAAAATCGAATTACAACCAATTACGGATATCCATCTGCATTCTAATCTAAGTTATGAGCTCGGCAATAATAGCAATATCAAATATGTTTACATCTTTTCCATTGTCGGTGCATTAGTACTCTTAATTGCGATCGTAAATTATATTAATATCACGACGGCGCAGGCTTCAATAAGGATGAGAGAAATTGCCGTCCGGAAAGTAATCGGATCCAGCACTTTAAATCTAACCAAGCAGTTTCTTGTTGAAACGTCTTTAATCATCTTTTGTGCAGCATTGTTAAGCATATTGCTGGCCTCAACTTTTCTTCCATGGCTAAACCAAATGATCGGTAAGCAATTGGATTTATGGCATTTTGGAATAGGGAAAACCTTACTGTTTGTACTTCCATTTATCGTATTTTTAGTATTCACTACCGGTATTTATCCAGCTTTAATACTTGCAGGACTAAAGACTATTCCTTCGCTAAAAAATCAGATCGGAACACATGGCTTCCAACATCTACTGAGAAAATCACTTGTGGTTTTTCAATTTGTAATCGCAGTATTGCTTATTGTATCCACCATGGTGATTTTTCTACAATTGAATTTTATGACTACAAAAAACCTGGGTTTCGACAAAAATCAGGTCATGGTTTTCCATCTGGACAATGAATCCACTCGCAATAAAGGCGACGAGTTCAGAAATAGCTTACTTGAAGATAGCCATATCACAGAAGTAGCGTTCGCCAGCAATCCAATTGGGAAAAACGACATTGGCGTGGGAACTTTCAATGTTGAAAATAATGGAAAAATTGATCCCAACTTTACACTCGCCAATACCTTAAAAATTGACCCTAATTTTATCCCAGCAATGCATATTCAACTGGTTAAGGGAAGAAATTTCGACAGTACCATGCCAACAGATAGCGCCTCTGTCATTATAAACGCAGCATTTGCAAAAAAACAAGGCTGGACAAACGCGATAGGCAAAAGGATCGAATTTGGAAGAGACACAACTGGAAAATCTATCCTGAAATCTGTTATCGGGGTCGTCAGCGACTTTCATATTTATTCGCTTCAGCACAAAATAGAGCCTCTTATCCTAGAACTTCCAGCTAATAAAATGGAAATGGATAATATTTATATTCGCATGAAATCGACAAATGTAGACCATACAATTTCGCATATAAACAAAGTTTACAGTAAATATGTCCCCGATTATCCTTTAGAATACACATTTTTAGATAAAACCTTTGAACAGCAATACAATTCGGAAATAAAACAGGGTCAAATTCTCTTAATTTTTGCCTTATTGTCTATCGTTATTGCCTGTTTAGGGCTATTTGGTGTAATCACATTCGCTATCCAATTGCGAATAAAAGAAATCGGTATACGCAAAACATTAGGTGCAACACTCAGCAACCTCGTTTATCTACTGTGCTCTGATATGGTTAAACTGGTCGGTATAGCCCTGTTAATTGCACTGCCGATCGGATGGTTATTGATGAATCAGTGGCTGCAAGAGTTCGCTTATCGCATTTCGGTCAGCTGGTGGATACTTGTAGGTGCCGGGATCATCGCACTGGTAATTGCCATTCTAACCCTATGTACCAGAGCAATAGCCGCTGCAAAAGCTAATCCGGTCGACAGTTTAAAAGTGGAGTAAGAATTTGTATCCACTATACTTTCGCGTAATTATGATTGTTATTGATAAAATTCCTTGCGTACAAATTCGTTTTTATTGAGCTTATTTAGCGCTCTTATCAAATAATAGCGATGTAGAAAACCTGTTAAGACGACAATCTTTTTACCTGGATATATTCGAGCTATCTCATAGATGTTGGATGCCATTGTTTGATTTCTTAAATCCCAGAAGTCTGACATTAATCTGAATCCATCTTTATAACTGATCTTGTCTCCATCGGGTTTTGTGACAAACCCTTCTGAAAACTCAGACCTTGCATCTGTAATTTTCAGTAATTCTTGATATTGATAATATTGTCTTTTTTCAGCAATGCTATCCGTAGTATGATTATTGAAATTTTCGGGAGATAACGTGGCAATTTTTATTAAATCTCCCGTGATACGTTGAAATTCTTGGTAAATATTGGCTTGCCCGCCGGTCAATTTTTGAGCACGGTACAAACTGTCGATCAATTTAACGGTTAAGTTATCAGTAGGTACCATGCCTTTTTCTTTACGGTATTTGTTTCTTCCCTCAAAATCAAATGGAAATCTCAGGGTTTGTGGATTCTTCATCAAATAAAGATTGCTTGCTTTTATTTCATTTCCCTCGGGGCTATACTGAGCAGTTTCATATTCCTTCATCCCTTCACGGTCTACTTCATGAAGAATAATATCAGGCTCAATATGGTTAAGAATTCCAACCAAAATTTGAGCATTATAATTTGGAACACTATCGTGAATATTTCCGATTACATATAGGACTGTTTTACTTTTTTGTCCAAACACATGTGTAAAGATTAGAAATAACAAAACAAATACGGTTGAATGTTTCATAACGTGCGGTTTACTTTTTATGATTTTTTAATATTTTAGCGCTAGGGTATTAATAGTATTCTCTAATATAAAAAAAAACACAGCAATCTCTTTCTCAATCACGCCATTCTACTACCCGTATTGCTGTCGCGGGAGCATCAGCGAGTCCCTCGGCATCCTTTTGCACTGTAGACTGCACAAATAAAGCAACTTTACGTTTCTTTTGCCACAACTGGGTATCATATGTAGGTTCCCAAGCCCCTACCGACTGCTCACAAAGATCAATAATGTCATTTGCCTCTTGATGCATGCCATTCAACCTCAGTATCGAAGGTCGGTAACCGCGCTCTTGATCCCGAAAGACCAGCGTCAACATTATTTTATTATCTTTTCCGCGAACCAACACCTGGGGCCTGGCGATTGGAATATCCTTTGTTCCACCACCACTCAAACTAAAAGGTGTTTTTCTAAAATCAAAAGACCGGATCTTCCATTCACCCTCTTGTAAATAGATTACCTTATATTGCGGGATCTGTGTTCCTGCATCACGCCAGTAACTAGCGATAAAAGGATTCCCTTTTTCATCCGCAGCGATAGAGGTTTGATTAATCAATTCGTGCTGCTGGGGTATATGGGCCGCATACTCGACCGTAGATTCTTTCATGGGCAAATCGTACCGCATTCCATTACTCTTTTGCCAGGTTAATCCGCCATCTTTTGAACATGCATAAGCCATATCATGATTGCTTTCCACGTTGGGACTCTCCCGCCAGACCCAAGAAAGATGTATCGTCCCCCGACGATCCACATAACTTTGCCAATAGGCATTTCTCTGTCCCTCGCCATCAATCAGATTGCTATGCATCCGCTCCCATTTTTGCTGCTTACTATCGTACTTATTGACCACAAGATTACCGTGGCCGGATCCGCCGTCACGATATAAAAACAATAACTCGCCACTGGGTAACTTTAAGAATTCGGGGTAGGTTACCTTTGATTCATTTTTTCCTAGCATGGCTTGCTCATAACCCAGCACAAGACTATTGGGGTGAAGGGTACGTGCGTATCTCAACTTGCTGTCATGCTGATCCCAACAAACGTGGAGATATCCAGCCTTATCCACCATAATACTAATCACATTATGAGCATCCTTCACATGCCCGGTATAGCCGGTACGTCGCAACTTCCATACCTTGCCAGAAAGTAATCGCTGGCCTAAAACTACATATCCAGCTTCATCATAATAAGCGATATATTGGTATTTACCATTGCTGGTTAATGAATTTTTACGAAATACGGTTGTGTTGACTGTGTTCTTTGCCCAGCCATTTCCGACAAGCGTATTCTTAATTTTCTGCCCTTGTGCATTGTAAATAAACAAGAGACACGCGCAAGTGAGCATCCCCACTCTTACTAATTGATTTAGATATTGTTTCATTGAATTTTTTATACACTTGTTGAGCCCACCAGATCCTTTTGAAAGGAGACTTATTCCCGGAATTTGGGGTTATTGAATGGCTTTACCCTGATCTTTATGCCAGTCCTGTCCTGACCAGATACGCCGTGCACTCCAGTCGCTCGCTTCACTTGTCCAAAAAGAATCTCTGTCGGGTAATCCCAAAGGCAAAAAAATTACTGAACATAAATAGGGGCTCCCCTGATTATTGTATGGATCACCCAAGCCCGGCTGATTACCATACATACCCAGCGTCAACCAGCCATTTTCATACGTATTTGGGTTTTCGGTCGATTTTTTCAATACCGCAGACAGGGCAGCCTTCACCTGTCCTTCGCTAAGTTCCCCAGGGAGTCGTCTCTTGAACGCCATATCTGCAAGATGATGGAAAGCTGCCGCGCGATAGATTACGGACCTTCCTGTCGGAGGAAAACTACCGTCGGCATTGATCAACCGCTCCTGAATAATGGCATAGCGCTCATTTCGGAGCTTGATTTTTGCAAACATCCCATCATAGTTTTTAGTTTTCAACTGTATGAAATCCATAATTCCGGCCAAGAAGGGATGGATAACATAACTATTATAGTAATCAAACGCATAATGCGGACCATCCATATACATTCCATCTCCAACATACCACTGTTCCAATTGCTGCAGCGCATAATCAACGCGCATCACATCCCAATCATCCGAATATTTCGCTAAAAAAACTTCATTCATTGCTGAAAAGAGTAACCAATTTGAATAAGCCGGTCGAAATTGGCGCGTAATTTTTATAGATGCTACCAAATTCTTTTTTGTCTGATTGTCGATATGATCCCACAACCAAGGACTACGCATAAATCCCAAAGCGATAAACGAGGCATCAACAAGCTGTTGGCCACCGAGATCAAAACGCATAAAATCACGTGCATTGCTGTCCAAAGCATTTTTAAGTGCTTGAACAGTCCATGCTCTATATTGATCGCGTAACTTTATCTCTTCAGCCGAACCGCCATCCAAGGAAAGCCAGGGTGCTATGCCTGACAATACCCTTCCCAAGACTTCAACATATTGTACTTTGATGCGCTGTTCCTTATTATCCACGTGTTTAGAAGTCATTTGTGGCATAGTTAACCGCAGGCTATCATGGGCCAGACTGCGGAGAACGGGACGCAGCATATGATCCATTTCTTTAAGCCAAAAAGCTCTATCCGTCTCTTTTGTTGATGCAGGTTTCTTCTTCAAGCCCTGTCCAAAGACAGTATGGCCTGTCAGAAGAATAACAAAGAACAATAAAATCTTATTTTTCATTTTCAAATCCAATCTATTTTTGAACTAAATAACGATACATTTCCGAGCCGGCTAATAAAAACGCACCTACACCAAAAGGAGCTGTAGAGTTGGTATCCACCACCTGTCCGGGGATAGCTTTTTCACCAATAGGTTGTACATACCCAATTCTGCCATCGGGTTGTAAAGCGATCTCACTAAGATATTTCCAGCCTTTAACCGCAGCATCTTTAAATTTAAAATCGCTTAGCAAGCCATTATTTATTCCCCAGAGCAACCCATAAGTAAAAAAAGCCGTTCCGCTTGTTTCCCTGCCGGGAGCATGCTCGGGATCTAACATGCTTCGAGTCCAGAATCCCTCCTGCTGTTGGCAATTAATGATAGCGGCCGCCATATCCTTAAAGCGCTCCTGATAGTAGGTATAATGTTTATCCTCCTGAGGTAGATCTTGAAGAACCTTTGCAAATGCAGCGAACACCCAGCCATCGCCACGAGCCCAAAAATCCTTTTTGCCATGTAAACTCTGGTGTTTGGGGAAGACATATTTTGCATCGCGGTAATACAATTTCTCTTCCCGATCAAACATGATACTATCGGCATATTGTAAATAAGCATACATCTTATCCAGATAAAGTGAATTGCCTGTCAATTTGTACATTTTAGCCATCACGGGCATCACCATATACAAACCATCGGCCCACCACCAATAGTCCTGTTTATTGGAGTGGATCTGATATTCCATCACTTCCTGAGCACGTGCAATCTTTTCAGGGCTTGGCGATAAATGATAGAGATCGATATAGGTTTGAAAACAAATTTGCCAGTCACCAAAAAGAACGTGTTCGTCTGTTTCCCCATAGTTGTATTTCCAAAGTTGCGTATTGGTAGACTTGGCACCTTTCCAATCATTGTATCTGGCCCAATCCTCAGCATATTTTAAGTCGCCCGCTGATTTTGAAATCTTATAGAATTCCATATTTCCGGTATGATAAGCTGCCTGATCCCAAAAAGCCCAAACCTCGGGCTTATGATGAGACTGCCAGTATTGATTTGCCTTACTTAGCTGAGCAAGTACGGTTTCTTTGTTCAGTTGCTGTCCAAATGAAAAATGTCCTACAAACAATAGACATAAGATTAAATTGATCCGCATATATTTAGATGTATAGTATTTTTTGATAAACGAGCACAAAAGCTACTTTAAATTGGTTTGTACACTATTTAATGGATACACTCATTACTTTCTTCTCGATTTTTTTTGCTTTATAAAGCAACAATGTTAGCTGTAATACAGGCCCTTTTATATAAACGTACAATATACACTTATTTTAAAAAACAATCGTATCTTTAGCCATACAATCTTCAATTTGACTGTTTTCAATTGCAAATAGTCGTTTTCAAGATAATAACCTATGATAAGGATAAATCGATAATTTTACCTGATATCGGAAATACCATACGAACAAAACTGCTAACATGCCTAGTTTCAACAGACTCCCATATTCTCGTCAGGCCTTAATCCTGGTATTCGTTCTCATCCTTGTTCACTCAAGTATGCTGAGCCTAGCACAATTTCCCAAGGAGATGAATAGAGGTTTATCCAATAGTTCGGTGAAATCCATATTTCAGGATAGTCAGGGCTTTATGTGGTTCGGTACCTTCGACGGGCTTAACAGATTCGACGGTTACGATATAAAAACCTATAGAAACCAGCTAAATAACGAAAATAGCATTCCGCATAATTATATCTATTGTATAGCAGAAGACCACAATAAAAAATTGTGGATAGGAACCGGTCAAGGGATTGGAACCTACGACCGAAATTTTGATACCTTCTCCCGTTTAAATTATAGAGACCAAAAATCGAAACGGTTATATCATCTCAACGCTGACACAAAATCCATTCAAATCGATAGTGACAATAATATTTATATAGGCACAAACGGCTGGGGGCTATTTTACAAAAGTCATAAAGAAGCATATGCCATGCAAATCGCTTTTAAAGATTATAAATCGAACCTATCCAGCTTATACTACCATGTATCCGCCACACATATTGATGCGGCAGGCGGGGTATGGGTTTTTATAGAGGGAAGCGGATTATATGCTTTCGATAAAAAAACACAGCAGTTGCATCTTGTATCAAAGGTTATTACCAGTGCAACCTCTATGGTTAGTACAAACAGCGGTGAACTCTTTATTGGTAATTACGAAGGATTATTTGTTTGGAAAATCAAAGACGGCATGCTTTCGACATTGTATCCGCAGGAGCTTAAATCGAGTCAGATCAATATGCTGACGTTGGAAGGACAAAACAAACTTTGGATAGCCACCCAAAACAATGGCATTTTTATACTTAACCTATCTCATGGAAATGCAGAAAACAAAAGTAATCTACAGCCCGTTCAATTTTCACTGAATAGCAAGACCATTTATACGGTTTACATAGACTCCCAGCGTAAAATATGGATCGGCACCGGAAAGGGCGGCATTGAGACGATTGATAACAATGGCTATAAATTTAATTATTTACAGCAGAAACATTATGCGGGATTTAACTTGGCGCACAAATTTGTCCGTTCTTTTGTTGAATATGATAACAAGATCTGGATTGGTACCGAAGGCAATGGTCTTTATGCATGGGATAACAAGACCAATCAGGTTCAGTCATTTCAAAAAGGGCCACAGCAATTGCCAGACAATACGGTAAACCATCTTTTGACTGGAACTAATGGAGAATTGTGGATCGCAACCGAAATGGGCATTGCGCGTTACATAAAGGGCTCGGGTTTTAAATATTATGTTTGTAGAACGCCAACTGGGGTTCTAAATAACAGTATACAGTTACTTTTTAAGGATCAGGATGAAAAGATCTGGGCAGCGACATTTTCCGAGGGAAGAGTATATACATATAATCCGACAAGCGACCAATTTGAAGTATTCAGCGAAGACATCTATGATATCAATTGTATGACTGATGATCAGAAAGGTAATATCTGGATGGGGAATTACAATGAGATTATACAGCTAAACAAGCAGACGAAAAAAATCTCCAGATATTTAATCGGAAAACCTGTTCGTGCCATTCAGCTCGGAAAAAATAACAGACTTTGGCTGGGAACAGAAGGAAAGGGGCTCTTGGCATTTGATATCAGTTTAAAAAAGATTGTCGAAAATTATTCCACAAATGAAGGATTGAGCAACAATGCCGTACTTAATATTTTGGAAGATAAAACTGGAAAATTGTGGTTAAGCACCTTTAATGGGCTTTCGAAGTTCGATCCTTCCACTAAAAAATTTGTACGGTACGAGGAAACTGACGGACTTCAAAGCAACGAATTTTCCTATGGGGCAGCTCTTAAGCTCAAAGACGGCCATCTTCTTTTCGGAGGGAACAACGGTTTTAACATCTTTGACGCCGATAGCATTAAACTGAAAATTTATGAACCTGCCTTAGCTATCACAAGCCTTAAAATTAACAATAAAAAGATTGCCGACCTGAGCGACCGGGTCGATATTGGAAAAGATCATAGCATTCATAAATTGACGCTCCCCTACAATCAATCCACTTTTTCGCTGGAGTTTGCAGCCCTGGAGTTTGATTCCCCACAAAAGATAAAATACAGGTATCTATTGGAAGGATTGGACAAAGGATGGAACGATGCAGGGTCTACCCGATCAATAAATTACAACGGTCTGCATGAAGGCACTTATATCCTTCATATTCAATCGACCGACTCGGAAGGCAACTGGACGAATAAACAGATTAAACTCGAGATTCAAATTCTTCCGCCTTGGTATAGAAGCTGGTGGGCCTACCTGCTTTACACGCTGGCTATTGCCTATATAGGACTATGGTATCTGCGCTATCGGAAAAGGCAAATCGCTTTAAATTACGAGATACAGCTTTCAAAATTTACCATTCAGAAAGAAAGAGAGCTCAATGAGAAGAGGCATGCATTTTTCACAAATATATCGCATGAATTTAGAACACCACTGACCTTAATTATTAATCCGATTAAAGATCTGCTAAAGACCAAAAACGAGTCCAAGGACAGCGCTTCCCTTCAGATTGTGCATAGAAATGCCAAAAGACTGTTGAGCTTGGTGGATCAGCTGCTTGTATTTAGAAAAACAGAGGACGGTGCCGAACAGCTCAAAATCAGTATTTTTGACTGCCAAAGCTTTATGAAAGAAATATTTCTATATTTCGCTGCTCAGGCAAAATTGCAAAATATAGATTACCAGTTTCTGGAAAATTCCGATCCGATTTATGTCAATGCTGACAAAGAAAAAATTGAGATCATCTTATGCAATCTCATATCAAATGCCTTTAAATTTACGCCTTCCAATGGTGCTATCCATATTGCCTTATCGCAACAAAGTCGGGAATTAAGCATTCAGATCAAAGATTCGGGAAAAGGTATCCCCGAACATCTTGGCGATAGGATATTTGACAAATATTTTTCGGATCCACTCAATGGTCCCAAAAAACAAACAGGATTCGGGATTGGGATGTACCTTGTCAAAACTTTTGTTGAAATGCACGCCGGAACAATAAGTTACACGAGTTCAGCAACAGCGGGAACAACATTCGACCTCGTTTTGCCTATCTTAGCAAAACAAACCCCAGCCGAAGAACCTTTGGCAGATGTAGCGCTTTACAACGAGTCGGGAATTCAAATGCTATACGATTCGCAAGTGGCGACGGAAACCGTTCCCTTATTCCCGACAGCGATATCAAGCAAAAAATTCAGTGTCTTATTGGTCGACGACGACGATGCTATCCGCAGCTACCTTACCGACATTTTTAAGGTAGAATACTCGGTCTATAATGCCCATAATGGTGTTCAGGCACTCGATATGATCAAGCAAAAACAACCTGATCTGGTAATAAGTGATATTATCATGGAAGGGATGGATGGATTGTCACTTTGCAAAGCCGTAAAATCTAATGCTGCACTCAACCATATTCAAATCATCCTACTTACCTCAAGTACCTCTGACAGCACTAAATTGGCCGGAATTCAATATGGTGCCGATGATTATATCCATAAGCCATTTGATTCGGAAATATTGTTGCTCCGGGTCAAAACATTACTACAGAACAAGAAGAACCTTCAGGACTTTTTCTTTAAAGCGATTACGCTACAGTCCAATGAGCTAAAGATACCGATCACAGACAAGCTATTGATAGAACGGTGCATTGAGATTATTGAAGAGAACCTGTTGGAAGAACTGACTGTAATAAGTCTTGCCGAAAAAACAGGCATGAGTCATTCTTCACTCTATAAAAAAATTAAAACTATTTCAGGCAAATCGATCAATGAATTTATCAGGTCGGTACGACTAAAAAAAGCAGCCGAAATGCTCATATTGACGGATTCAAAAATTAATGAAGTAGCTAACTTAACAGGTTTCTACGACCAACGCTACTTTAGACAGCAGTTCAGCAAATTGTTTGGCCATACACCTTCCGACTATGTCAAAAAGTATCGAAAAGCGTTTCAGAATGAATTCCATGTCGATCGGCCTTAGTCTGAATTGCCGAAAAATAAAATAAGCCCTGTACAACAATTACGAACAGCTGTTGCTGTACAGGGCGTTATATTTATTCGACTGGTTTTATGATAAAGGAGAATGTATAATTTTTATAAGGCAATGTATATTCATTCAGCGGCCATGCTCCCCAACTATTGATTCCACCCACACCCATTTGTCTGAGGTCAATATTAAGTTGCGTTTGCTTTCTTTTAACAAGGTCAGCTGCATGACGTTGTTGTCGCTTGAGACCATCGTCCAAATCTTTGTCAAAGTAATGCAAAGCGCTCATACTAAATGTAGAATCAGACGTAAAGAACAATCCCCGACCTTGTTTATTTTTTATTTCCATCCATCTGATATCGGTCTTATTGCCGGTCTCCTGTGGCATTACATAGGGGAAATACTGTTGATCAACGGTCTGTTTATAAATTCCGACATGTGATGCAAAATTACGATCGATGTAGTTCTCCTCTGGTCCCCTACCGTAGTAATTAATCGCCTCAAAGCCAGATGGCATAATCCATTGCATACCGAAACGTGGCAGAACTGCAACCTTTTTTGTGGTGTCGGCAAGGAATGACTGAGAAACACGCATTTCACCTAATTGATTAATGCAGTATTTCATTTCTAGTTGCCCATATACCTGAGGCATCTGGTAGGTCGCATATACATAGGCCAGGCTATCGATTAATTCGGATCTAATTTCAAGCAGTTCAATCGAATCCGCAACCAGTTTCCAAGGTTTCAGTTTTTCCGGCGTATTGGCACCGAAATCGTTATCATTCGGCGCACGCCAGAAATTAGTCTTAAATAGCGCATGTTCATCCAAAAAATCCTGTCCTTTATAATGATATTTCGCCAACCATCCTGATTTAAGGTCAAACTCCATCAGTAGCTGTTTTGCCGTGACAATCAGATTTCCATCTTTTCGCGCTGTCTTGATTTTGCCCTGTGCCAAAATAGCTGTTTTAGGCTGAAAAGAGCCCCCCAGAGGTAACTGTTCAGTTGCAATAAGATGCCCCATAGGAAGTAAAGCCTCGGCTTTTTTCAATCGATAAGTCAGATTCAGAAATTTTTCCCCCGGAATATCTGCTTTATAAGGAATCGATAGTACAGCAGATTGTTGAGGCAACACATTCAAATGCTTGATTAAACCAGATTGCGTTTTTTTTCCGTCAACAATAAGCTCCCATTGAAGTTCAACATTTTCAAGTCCAGTAAAAAAACGTTCATTGTAAACCTGTATCTTTTTCTCGTTCAATAGGCTACTATGGATATCTTGATATACTTTTTTCATTTCCCAAGCATGTGGATAGGGTGTTCTATTGGCATAAAAAATTCCTTTGGAAGCATAATTCCAGTCCGTTATGGCTTCTTTAGGTTCATAATCTCCGCCATAGGTATATACCGTATCGCCTTTAGCATTGGTTTTAACAAAACATTGGTCCACAAAATCCCAGATATATCCGCCTTGAAATATTCCTTTGTTTGCCCGAATGATGTCCCAATAATCCTTAAAGTTTCCCAATGAATTCCCCATGGCATGTGCATACTCACATTGAATAAAGGGTCTTTGAGGCTTTGGGTTACGCGCTGCATAATTTTTCATTGCGGATGGACTTGCATACATAGGTACAATCAGATCCGTATTCCAGTCAAATCTTAATTCCCCATAATTATTCACTGCCCTTTCGTATTGTACAGGGCGACTTTTATCGAGCTCTTTCATCCGGAGGTAGGCCCGATAGAAATTGTAGCCATTTCCGGCTTCGTTGCCCATACTCCAAATAATTACGCTAGGATGATTCCGATCGCGCTGAATAAGGCGTTCAACACGAGCAACATGTGCTTTCTCCCAGGTCGGCCTATTGGCCATCGTATAGGACAGGTCATAACCCATGCCATGTGATTCGATATTAGCCTCATCAATTACATACAATCCATATTGGTCACAGAGCTGCAACCAATATTCGGCATTGGGATAGTGGCTGGTACGAACAGCATTGATATTAAATTTTTTCATGAGCTGTATATCGCGCAACATACTTTCTTTCGAGATCACATGACCAGTAACGGGATCTGTTTCGTGCCTGTTTATTCCCTTGACAAGTATAGGCTGTCCATTAACGAGCAACAGACCTTCTTTGATCTCAACCCTACGGAAGCCCACTTGCTGGGGAACGATCTCGCTGAGTTTGCCCTTAGGGTCTGTAAGTTTAACAGTCACCTGGTATAAATTTGGCATTTCGGCCGACCATAGTTCAGGATGGTCTATGGTCTGTTCAATATCCACTTCCTGTCCGTCGACTTTAACAGTTGCAATTGACACAAGCCGACCGTTTCTATGAAGTGTAACCTCTGCCATTAGATCCCCATGACTGGCCTGGTTAAAGATCAGCTTAGTATTTAACTGTCCTTTATCAAAGGCATCATTGAGGGTCGGCGACAATTGAATATCACGTAGATGCACTGGTTGCCGAACCAGCAGATAACAATCTCGCGTAATTCCACTAAGGCGCCACATATCCTGATCCTCCAAATAATTTGCGACTCCCCATCGCATGACACGCATTGTAATTAGATTTTTTCCTTTTCTCAAATATGCTGTTATGTCAAACTCGGATGGTAATTTGCTATCCTCCCCATACCCGACATATTGGCCGTTTACCCAAACAGATAGATTCGATTTGGCTGCCCCAATATGGAGAATTACGGGCTTTCCCTGCCAATCCTCGGGAATAACTACCTCACGGCGATACACAGCCGTAGGGTTGAAATCCATCGGCACAATTGGTGGATTTGGTTTCCCGATTAAATAGGTAAATTCAAAACCGGAGGTAGTATACATCGGGAAACCGTATCCATTGAGTTCCCAGTTTGCAGGCACCTGAAAATTATCCCAATGACGATCGTCATAAGTTAATGATTCAAAGTTAGCAGGTAGTTTTGAAGGGCTATTTACCCATTTAAATTTCCAGGAACCATTCAAACTTAAATACGCAGAGGATTCACGCCAATCGCTGTTGATGATCTGAGACGTATGCGGAAAGGTCACAAAATCTGTATGCATGGGCAGCCGATTTTCTTCGGTAATCGTTTCATCTAACCAAGGGATCCCTTTTCGGACAACAGTATCTTGCTGTTGCATTTTATTCCGCTCATAAGTCAAGGTAATACTGGATTGCGGATACCCCAAAGTGAAGACACAGCTATAGAGTAGAATAAGCACTAATTTATTCAGAGATTGCATTTTTTATTATTTATCGATTAATAAATCATTTCAAAAAAGATTGATTTGTTTAACTGAATCTAGGTTAAATACAGCTATATGATCGAACTAATGAAATACACTTAAATCCCACTGATCCTTCCAATTTATCTGTACTTTTTCATTCTGGAGATCAACCGGTAGCCAGATATATCTGCTATCCATAAGATCTTTGGGATTCCAGCGGTCGGCCATAAAGATAAAGGAATCCTTTTTTCCTGCGACAGGAAGGATAAATGTCGATTGGCCACCATAAGTCAAAGCCGAATTCGGTCCTTGCATTGGATCACCAAGGGATTTCCAAGGGCCAAAAAGATTTGTAGCAACATGGAGTTCTGCACGATTTGGATCCCAGCCAGTACATCCACTGGTGATCAGATAATACTTATCTTTGTACTTGAATAAAGCCGGGGCTTCCCTATGATTCCGGAAGAGTAAGGAATCTTTCGCTGTCACATGCAGGTAATCATCGGTTAATTGAACCAGGCGTAAGGCATAGTTTTCGTCCGATGAATAGATTTGGTAAGCCTTACCATCAGTGTCTACAAATAAACCCATATCGCGTGACATATTGTTATTTGGCCGGAAGCTATGGACAAACTGAAACGGCCCAAGCGGAGAGTCACTGGTAGCAACGGCGGCCCTGGCTGCTGCATAGCCTTGCCCTTTCAACTCAAGATGGAACCACATCACATATTTCTTCAGCTGTTCTTGATAGATAACCTTTGGCCGCTCCATAATACAGCCCCAAGCAATATCGCTTGTAGAATCTGTGCTAGGTGTGAGAGCCAATCCTTCAAACTTCCAGTTATACAAATCATTGGATGAGTACACATTGACTCCCTGGGACGTAGTTCCGCCACGTTTCTCACCATACCAATAATATTTCCCATTTTGATGAAGTACGCCACCGCCATGCGCATTGATCACATGACCGGATTGGTCTTTCCATATTTCCCCTGGCGTAAAACTATGCATCTCAGCATGTTCCTTTTTTTGATAAACCCGGACATAATCAATTTCATATTTTGCAGGAAGTAATTTATCAGCTATCGTGCCGCCATTTATTCCGCCGAGGGCCAAATTTAACAGGAGATAATGCGGTTGGGTAAACGGATTGAATCCTGTACCATCCCGATTGACCAATTGATCCATAGGAACGTGAAGCATTTCTATATCGTCCACATAAAGCGTAATAGCGTCTTCATTCCAAATCATTCGCCAAATATGGAACTGATCTGCCCACGCCTTTCCGCCAAGATCTTTGACGGCTTTCGTCTTACCAAACCAATGTGCTTTCCAGCGTTGGTCAGTACCGGTTGCGATATTAGCCAATATATTGCCACGGTAATATTCCATGATATCTATTTCACCATTGGATGGCCATTCTTTGGTGGTGCCTAATGTCCAGAATGCAGGCCAAAGGCCCTCACCAACTGGGATACGCGCCCGGATTTCAAAAATCCCGTATTTCCAGCTCTGCTTGCCCAAAGTATTTATCGAAGCCGAAGTATAGGTTATTTTTTTACGGCCGGCAATCCAATCATGACTGCCCTGAATAAAACCTGAATGATTACGTTGTTCTTTTTTTGCTTCAATAACCAACAGGCCATTACGACAGGAAGCGTTTTCTTTTTGATACCATTGCTCTTCCCGGTTACGTTTGAAACCTTCTTCGTAACTCCATTTAGCCGTGTCGGGTGCACCATTATAATCAAACTCATCCGACCATACCAATTTATACTGTGGTGGGATGGGCTCTTGACTATATGCGGCAAAACAACTTGACAGCAAACTAAGACAGACAGATAAAAGTTTTTTCATGATTTAGTTTAAGTTTCTTTGAGCTAACAGCTCTTGATGATCAGTAAACAAAAATATCCCCCTTTTTCTGCGTGATCAAGGGGGATATTGAGTCAAAAAGAGGGATATATTCGTATTTGTGTAATAATGAGATGACACATATCTATTTTCATATTTTCTACAGTCCGGTTGGGGCAGTTCCACTGATAAGTGACCATCCTGGATTTTGATAAATAACAGAGTTTTCTGCTGTTCCGTCATCCGAAGCCAACTGGAAATGCTCTGTGGCAATGGGTGCGAGGTAATGCGCCATGGCAAATTTTACACCGGTATAAGACAGGGCATTGCTTCGGATCTCCAATGGTCTGAGGTATTCACTCCGTGCGGGATCTGAAACGACAGATTTGTCATTGGTAGCACCATAAATCAATTGTTCGGGTGTATACCAATCTTTCATCGGTCCCCAAAGTTTAAAACCTTCAAAATGGTCTGCTGTTGTAATCAGTTGATCCATAGCCCGCCAACGCTTAAGATCCATCCAACGTAGACCTTCAGCCATAAGCTCACTTCTGCGTTCGCGACGTATATTGTACAATGTTGGTGATATAAACTGTCCTGCAGAATACGCGCCCCAATCTTTCTTTTCTTTATCCATTTGCGTTGCCGCAATGGTCGCATTGAAATCAGGATCGACTTTAGCCCGTGTACGCAGTGCGCGCCAATAGGCCTGTGCCTTCGTATCTAAATTTTGATTCTTTTCATAACAAGCCTCCATATAATTGAGGTAGGCCTCGGTGGCTCGGAAGGTAATGCTACCCGTAAATCCCTGACCGTTGAGCGTTTGTAAACCGTCGTATGAAATGCCTTTACGAATTGTATAACCTGTTGTGTAACGTCGTTCCCAATCGGTATCGTATACAGTCGGAGTGGGCTCTATGAGCGTGTAGTGAGTACCCTGTCCAATATTGACCAATACATTCTTTTGGCCAGGTTCTTTTAAAAACAATTGTAAACGGCCATCGCGATTCTTCCGAACATCTGCTATGTAATTATCACCAGCATAACCGCTGCCCGAAGCGTAAATAGGCAGTCCATTGGACATCAGAAAGCTTTCGACAAGGCCGCGTGTCAAACCAACCGCATAATTTCCGCGTTGTGCATACACAGGCACATTATGTGTCACCAGGCTTTGATTATATTGACGCCACAGCAATACTTCACCATAACTCGACATATCTACTGCGCCAAACATGCTGAAGTAAGGATTCTCGTTGTTGGCAGATTCTATAATTCCGGTATTATTTTCCAGTTGAATATTGTCAGCAACAGCAGAAGCTGATTCCATGGCCTGCGTTAAAAAGTAGTCGATCTCTCCGGTAATACTTCCAGTCGGGAATGCATAATTGCTATTGTATGATTTTGCAGCACCCGGCCAGTTTGGTCCTTTAGGGACGAATGCGGTTCCGCTGAAGTATTTGAGCCATGTACCCTCATACAAAGCCACTCGGGATTTGAACAGTTGCGCGACATTTTTTGAGATCCGCTGTTTCTTGCCGTCCGGCGAACTTTGGTTCAGCAAGGTAATAGCCGAATCCAAGTCAGAAAGAATAAAACGAGCCACTTCATTTCTTGGCGAACGCTTACTTGCTTCTACCAAAATATTCTTGTCCTTATCCGACATCACATTGCGAATAATTGGGAAATCACCTAAGGCCTGTAATTTCCCAAAGTAAACGTAGGCCCGTAAAAAATAGGCTTCACCGATATAATGTGCAATGTTACTTGAATTTCCGAGAATACGATTTTCTTTCCATTTGGGAACCACCGTATTTATAAAATAATTCATCTGATAAATACTTGAAAAATCCCAGTCGCCGCCATTCGATCCTACGCGCCATTGGCCTGGAATAAACTTGTTATCGAGTGTTGGAATAGCCATATTGTCTGTATTTCCGTCTATGCCGAAAGTGCCAAATGACCAGTTGCCGTGTGAAGGAAATAGGCCCGCATATTGATTTACGGTATAAGCAGCTAGTTGTGACTCCTCATCCAGATAAGCTTCAGGTATAATGGACGAAGGGGGTGCAATATCCAAATATTTATTGCAGGAAGCTAGACCTACCAAAGCGACAAGGCCTAATTGCATCAATCTAAAAATAGTATTATTGAATTTCATAATGAATCGACTTAAAATGTAACACTTAAACCTGCAGACCAGACTTTAGTCAATGGATAAACGGTTCCGTTGCTTCCGCCATCAATAGTTTCGGGATCAAACATTCCCGCTACACTTGAGCCGGTCCAGATATTTTCTCCGGAAACGTATACACGCAAGCGCTCCACACCGAAACGTTTTGTTGTTTCTTTCGGCAAGGTATAGCCCAGCTGAATATTTTTTATGCGGATATAGGCTGCGTTCTGCAAAAAGCGCGTCTGCGTCTGCTGGTTTTTAGCAGTACCAAAAACAGGACGTGCGTAATATGCTTCAAGATTTTCACCCAGGGGATTATCTGCAGTACGGAAATAATCAAGATGATCGACCAAGCCCGTTGACCACCATTTTGAAGTTGCGCCCCAAAAATAGTAGCCCCCTTGCCAATAATCGCGTTTCATGACACCTTGCATGAAAATGCTAAAGTCAAAATTTTTGTAGTCCGCATTCAGATTCAATCCAAAGGAGTAACGCGGTGTGCTGTTTCCAATCACACGACGATCACCTGGATCGGCCTCTGTATTGCTGCCACCATCTATTTTTCCGTCTCCATTAAGATCAGCATACATGATATCTCCTGCCCCCCATTGTGTTCCTAATGCATTTTGTCCACCATTGGGCAAGCTCGCCAAATGCTGGCTCATTTGCTCTTCTGTCTTGGCAATACCAAGGGTTTGATACCCCCATATTTCACCCAGCTTTTGACCTTCACGATAGTTTGATAATGACCCTATTGCGTTAGGATAGCGTGTTACTGTTGTGGTATAATCAGACAAGAGGAACTTTGCTCCATATGCAAAACCACTGGCAGTACGGTCATTCCAGCCCAGGGTAGCCTCAAATCCTCTTGTTTTTAAGTCGGTGTTGTTTGTTTGAGGAACTGTCGTCCCTAATGTATTAGGTAACTGTGGAGCTGGGCCGACCATATTAAATGTTTTCCGTTCGAAGACCTCAAAAGACCCAGAAAGGCGGCTATTTAAAAAGGCGAAATCGACGCCTAAGTTCTTCGTATTGATAGATTCCCAGGTCAATAAAGCACTTACGAGGCCTGGAGCCGATGCAGAATTTGGTCGCGCATTATTGATCAGCCAAGCACCATTGGCTGTCCCCGTTGGTTGCGTAACATAAGTCGGATACCAGACATCGGTATTTTGATTGCCTAGCTCTCCGTAGGAAGCTCTTAATTTCAGCATATTAATAAATGGTGCCGACTCTACAAGGAAGTTTTCTTTGGCGATGTTCCATCCCGCAGAAACTGAAGGAAACCAGCCCCAGCGGCTATCGCTACGGAAACGTGATGAACCGTCATAACGCAGATTAGCTTCCAATAGATATTTTTCAGCATAATTGTAATTCAATCGGCCGAAGAAACCCGCTGTTGCCCATTTTTGATATTCGCCAGATACAGAAGGTACTACTGCTTTTCCATTGATATCTGTGCCGGAAGTCAGATTCAATACCGGTTGATCCGGGATAATGATTCCGTCACGTTGCACACCGAGATTGCGATAGGCCGTATGTTCAATCTGACCACCGACCATAACTTTAAAATGATGGTCGCCCCAGCTTTTATCGTAATCAGAAAAGATATTGATGTTATAATAGTTTTCCTTTAAACCAAATTCGTAGACGTTTGAAGAGTTTTTATACAAATAAGGATCACCATTCACGTCATGATTGTAAAGACGCTGCGAATCCCAGTGACGAAATTGAGTTGTGGTCCTATAGTTAAAATTACCGGTTGTACGCCATCCTTTAATTGGTTCAAGGATCAGCTGTAACTGTTGATAAATGTAATCCTTACTGGATTTATCCTGTCCGCCTTCTTTCATGGCAAGTGCAGGTGAAGGAGAACTGAACAAGTATCCATTCGGATCATAAAGTGGCAGCGTTGGCCAGCCCTGTCTTCCTAAATCATCGTAAAAACTATTGGTCAATGCTGCAGGACGGTCATAGTCTTCACGTACCAACCTAGCGTTGTAATTTACCTGAAAGATGTCAGATACTTTAGAATTGATTTTAGCCGCAACAGAGTAACGGTCGTAATGGTCTGTATTGAAGGCCATCAATCCTTGTTGCTTCATGAAATTGCCAGAAAGGTAATAGGTTGTTTTTTCGGTTCCGCCATTGAGACTTAGGTTGTGCTCCTGGGCAAAAGCCTGATCCCGGTACATGACGTCGAACCAATCGTTATTGTCGTTACCATAGGCATATCCTTCAGCCCAATACAACTTATTATTCGGATCGACAATGGTCGAATTTTTCAGGCTTCCGTTTTGATAATCCAAGATGCGCTGTAGATGCTCCGCGGAGAAATGCGGTGAACCGCCTGCGTTGACTTCGGCCTGATTGAAATATTGAGCAAAAGTGTAAGAGTCCATCATCTTAGGCATCAATGTCGGTGCGTTCATACGAAAGCTATTATTATAATTTACCGAAGTACGTCCAGCCTTTCCAGATTTTGTGGTGACCAAAATAACCCCAAAAGCGGCTCTAGAACCATAAATTGAAGCAGCACCAGCATCTTTCAAGACAGAAACGCTTTCGATATCTTGTGGATTTAATGCCGCCAAAGATCCTTCAGAGCCATCAATTAGGACCAATGGTGCCGAAGAAGATGTGCCGATTGTACCTGTACCCCGGATATTAATAGATGGATTGGTTTCCATCGTTCCCGAGTTTTGGGAAATATTTAGGCCGGGGGCCAGTCCTTGCAGTGCCTGGATAGCATTTCTTACAGGTCTATTTTCCAGCTGCTTGGCATCTACCACCGCAACAGAACCGGTCAGGTTTGTTTTTTTCTGCGAGCCAAAACCAACGACCACCACTTCATCCAAAACATCTCCTTCGGAAGCATCAAGCTGCACGTTAAGCTCGTAGTTCCCTTGGCTGATCTGTTTTAGCTGACTGAATTCAAAGCGCTGTTTCGCATAGCCTAGAAAGGTAAATTCTAATGCCGTGACTGTTGCAGCACTGAGTGTATATTTCCCCTGTGTATCTGTTTGCGCCTGCATTGTGGAACCGATATTTTTAACGGTCACTCCAGCAAGTGGTCTGTTATTTTCGGTAACCTGGCCCCGTACAGTTATTGACTGTGCATAAGCCTGCTGTAAGCTTAAAAGTAAAAAGCAGATAGAACAAAGCCAGCGCTGCGTTAATACTATTTTCCTTTTCATAAGTAAAACTGTTTAGTGATTAAATAATATTTTGATGAAGAGTAACATGGCAATACGAGGTAGCAATATTGCGTTTCGTTAAGAATTCAAGGATCAAACAATCCACTTTTGATTGGTAAATTCATCATAATTAAACTTGGTTATTTAGCTGTTTTTGAGCTTTAGCCAACTTACTTTCCCCACACCTATTTTTTATATAATTTGGAGAGGGTATTCATCTAGTTAGGCAAACACTCTTGGTTATTTAACATCGTCAATACAATAAAATGTCGTATTGACACTTGCAATATTATCAAAAACGTTACAGAGGAAGGGGGGTATAATCTTCTTATTTTAAGGGGTAAATTCGTCAAATTAGGCTTTTTGACCTCATTAAAGGATATTCTGGTTTAGGCAGACAAAAAAAGCCACATCTCCGGATGTGGCTTCTGAACTAAATTTATAAACATGTTATTCACTAGGGATCAGCTTTTGGTATAACTGAGCTGGCCCGCAAATTATGAGCTTCTATTTATAGGAATTGATCGATTTGGATACTCTCCAGTCTTTACCTTCACGCACTAAAGTAACAAGATCGGTTTTGGTGAAATTTTCAAATTTCAAAGTAACCCTGGCCACCATATAATCTGTAGACTGTTCAACTACATCTGTGCTAACCGCGCAATCCAGGTGGATATTCTTTTGCTTTTTCAAGGATTTAACCACTTCATAGCGGCTATATGACTTTAAGGTGCCCGTTTGGACCTTTAGATTAAAATCTTCAGCAAACAATTGTTCTATTCCAGCCGACTCACCTTCAGTGATCACGGCGACATAGTGCTCTAGCGCAAAGTCTGCGGTTGATAGATTAACGCTGACCGGGTTTGATTTTGAACCCGGTCCTTCAGCTGCCATAGCAAATGTTGATACGGCCATTAAAGCTGCTAATGTGAATGTTTTTACGAGAGTTTTCATACTATCTTTTTTTGTGCTTTTTTACCTTGCTTATCTCTTGACTCAAAATTATCGCTCCAAATGCTTGTCGCCCACGAATTTTAGATCAATAACCAGCAGAAGTCGCTGAATGACTGAAATGAAAAAGTAAACTTCAAAATGCATAAAGAACATACTATCAATTTTAATAGCTCCGTGCCAAAGACCATACCAGTTGGCCCCAAGGTTCATTTATGCCTTTTAAAACCCATTATGGACGATCTAAGATTTTCTTCAAAAAACGAAATGTACGCATGCGAACAGTTCTTATCCGAATTGTTCACATACGTACAGCACATTAAAATGAAATAGAAGTTTAATTTTCTATACATTTTGAAGTGAATGACGATATACAGTAAAAAAGAAACGTACTTGTTTGCCTGATCAGAAAGATCAGGCATCAAATTTTTTCGGGGAGACAAACAGGCTAGTAACACGGTACAAGCTCGCGAGACATAGGTTTAACTGGTCATCTTCGAGGGAATATATCGGAATTACAAACTCATTCCCAAGGTAAACGCGACGCCTTTAGATTCCAGGTCCACATTTCCTGCCAGCTCCGATAAGTCTTCGGCAGCAAGCTTTGAAGACTTCAATGATCGATTGAGTTATATGACGCAGCTCATCATTACCCGTAAATTTAGCTCAAATCTATCGCTCGTTGTGGTCCCAACCTTTCTTCACTGGAGCTATACAGCTTATAACGATCAGAATACTGTATTTGCTCTTGGTATTGGCGAGCGGGCCAAGGTCAGCAATAGGATCGCATTAGTAGCAGACTATACATTACCCTTCCGAAAGTCGTCGAACAAAAAATACCGTGAAGATGTAAGCGGACAGCGTTATTATAATGCATTAGGTGTCGGTTTGGAAATGGTTACCGGAGGACATATCTTCCATCTCAATTTTACCAATGCAACCGCAATACAAGAATCTCAGTTTATTAGCGAAACAAATAGCTCCTGGCGTAAGGGACAATTCCGTTGGGGATTCAGCATTGCACGCCGTTTCAATTTTAACAAAAAATAAAAAAGCAATTGCTCCATCGTGTACTTGGAATCAAAATAATCTGTCCAACGTAATAAGAATTCAAAATACTTAAAAGCATCATCGGTTGATAGGTTCTTAAATCAAAAAAGCGGATAACAATGCTGTTATCCGCTTTTTTATCACACAATATTAAATCTACAAATCATTTAACCACTTATTTACCTCATCTTGTGTTTTACCGGTCTTCTTTTGAAGCTTACCTACCAATTCGTCTTCTTTGCCCTCGGCATATAATAGATCATCATCAGTAAGATCTGCATATTGTTGTTTTACCTTACCTTTGATTTCGTTCCAACGGCCTTTCCATGTTAATTCGCTCATAATTATTTTCCTTTCGTTATTTATCAATAGAACAGTTTCATACAGCTAATCGTTTAAAAAATAATGTTATAAAATGTTAATTTCACAACATTCACCTGGTAAACAGGCACTTTCTATTTTTTATATTATTATTTCCGGTTACAATTGGCCGTCCATACCTTGCTGTCTTTTGTATAACCAATTGTCAATTTACCGGCATCAATACGGATAACTCCTGTACCTGCCGAACCAATGTTGACCAAGACGTTATCCTTTTTTTCAAAATCTACGCCGTTGAGATTTGGAATGCCATTTCCAAAAGCGAAATTATAGGTATCGCCAACTTTTGTTACGGTAACTGTTCCTTCTGCAGCGGCAACATCATTGTCATTGTTATTCATATCATCATACGAGATAGTGCCTTCATATTTACCAACAAAAAGATCGTTGTCGGCCGGATCATCGTCTTTGCTACATGATGTAAAGCCTACCAATACCGTTAAAATAAGCATACCGAGTCCCAGTGTTTGAATTAATTTTTTCATACGTTGATGTGTTAATGTGAATATTATATTTTATTACAGCTGGGTAAAATTCAAACTTTATGCCAGTGCAAATGCAACCTTAGAAACACCCGTATCAAACACTTAAGAAGGGGTATAAATACCGAACTAGCGAATAAATACACAACGATCGTATGCAGATATCCGTTAAATACCCCATTTCTATTAATAAGTCATTATGATCTTTTGTATTTTTAAGACCATAACTGGTTTTTCCCTCCACATTGGAGTAATCTAACTCCAATCTAGTGGGAAAAACCTCCGGTATAATGCATGATTAGATCCCATATAAAAAAAACAGCCTTATTTATGAAATTATTTTCCGTCTTTCTATTTTTTATTGCCCTCCAGTCTTGCACCGTTCAGCGGATAGGAAAAAAAGAAAAAGGTTCTTTGTATATCAATACATCAATCCCCGCACATAGTTCCTTAGCCATCTCAACCGAAGATGCCAGTCCATTTTCCATTGAGACTAAAAAAAGCTCGACCGGTCGGCTAAAAATTTTGAATGAATCAGAGGAGATTGAGATGGAGAAGGACAAAACATACACACTGAATGTCAACCAGAAAGGGAACATCGTATTCCTAAATCAATCCGATCAAGGAACTAATATCCAATTGAGAGTCTATAACCATACATCGAAGATCATTCAGAAAACAAATCTCATCCACTAAGAAAGGAGACAAAATATTTTTAAAAAAACTTGGAGCAAAAGCGCATTATCGCTAAATTCATTTATTCCAAGCCTACACTATGGAAATCAATTATGCGCTTATCGTTCGAAGATTCGAGGAATATTTTGACCTATGGAGTTCCAAAGTATACCAATATGCAATCCATAAAACCAAATCTTCTTATCTAGCCGAAGAAACCGTACAGCGTGTATTTATCAAACTCTGGAAAAATATGAGTGACAAAAATATCGATGCCACCATAGAATCCCAGATTTTCTGTATCACCCGAACAGTGGTGATCGATCTGGTCAAGGCAGAGTATAACCGTAAGAAACTTTTGGATCACGATCAAACATTTGTCTTACGCCATAGCCCTCAGGATGATTTTTATGCCAAACAACTTACCTCCACACTCCATGAAATTGTCGATAAACTACCGGAGAAACGCAAGGAGATTTTTATGCTAAGCCGATTTTCTAATCTTTCGCATAAGGAAATTGCGGACAAGCTGGCCATATCAACGAAAACTGTGGAAAACCAATTGACACTAGCACTAAAAACCATTCGAAAGGCTTTACTGTTCGGTATGCTGATGCAAATTATTTTTTAATTTCTTTGGGGGGTACCTCATTTTCAATCGTAATCTTTATACATGAAGATTACAAAAACACTCATCGACAAATACCTAAGCGGTAAAGCCAGTGCGGAAGAAATTGCCGCAGTAGAAAATGCGCTGGCCAATAACGAGTTTTATTGGGAGGATTTTATGCCGGAAACGGAATGGCAAGCATATGAGATGGATTCGGATTTTAAAAACCAAAAGGAAATAAAAGGGCATATTTTCAAACAAATAGGGCAAAAAAATAAGGATCGTTTCAACTGGTTAAAATATGCGGCTATTATCTTCTTCATTGGAATCGGAGCTTGGCTGGGATTAAACCAGATCGATTCTTCTAAATATAACACCGCATATCGTAGCGCAAAGAAAGTCCAGCCCACACCACAAGAGCAACCAAGTAATTTATATTATATCAATTCAGGTAATACCATTCAACAAATTGCAGTTCCAGACGGTTCTACTATCGACCTATACCCCAATTCTGAAGTAAAATTCAGTTCAGATTTCACAACTATTAGCGCGCGGGAAATCCAATTAAAAGGTAAAGCCAAATTTACGGTAGCAAAGGATAAGACAAAGCCTTTTCGCGTTCATACGGCCGATTTGACAACAACCGCACTTGGCACTGTTTTCAGTGTGGAAGAAGGTGGTAGCGCGATTACGAAAATAAAACTCTATGAAGGCCGTATTGAAGTCAAAAGCAATCAGCATTCTGAAAATAAACAGGCCTTAAATCTACAGTTTCAACCCAACGAAGAAATCAGCATTGATAGCAAGCTACAACAGATCATTGCCGAAACCCGAGTCAATACTTCTCAATCCAGCAAAAGGGGATCTTACTTAAAAACTAGCGGACAACTGATCTTTAAAAACCTCCCATTGCAAGATGTACTTCACATCATCAGTCATAATTATGGCCTTAAACTAAGCGTTGAACCTAAAGATATACAAAATAAATATTATAGTGGAACGTATAAAAATACAGCATCTGCATACGTCAACATGTTAGCTGATATCCAAGCACTCCATAAAATAACCATTCATGTACAAACCGAATAACATTCACTCACATAACCCACAAATTATGCACAATTATTTACCTTCCAAGCATAGTATCCTGACTATGCTATTGTTGAGATCCAACATTCGAGCCGACGTAAACTGGGCACTGCGTCTTGGCCTCATGGGGCTTTTGTCAACAAGCTATCTTCTCGCTAATGCCCAACAAAATGCGACCATTAACGGAGTAATCAAAGATGAAACAGGAAAGCCCATCCCCTCGGCGACGGTTACCATACGTAATGCGACGAGCGGAATGAAAAAAACAACAACCAGCAGGCCTGACGGAACTTTTTCACTCGACCAGATTCCTGCTGGACAGGGCTACCAGATCAGCGTATCGTCTATCGGTTTTAAAAGCAGAGAACTGTTGGATTACACCATTACAGACAGGGACAAGCTAGCGATCAATATCAGTTTGGAATCGAGTGCGCAAAACCTACAGGAGGTTGTCGTTACAGCGCTTGGTATCAAACGCGAAAAAAAAGCGCTCGGTTATACGGTCGCTGAACTCAAAGGCGACGAGCTGACGCAGGGTAAGGAAACCAATGTGGCGAATGCCTTATCGGGTAAAGTTGCCGGCGTGCAGGTAAGCCGCGCCGCATCCGGTGCCGGAGGTTCATCCAAGGTCGTGATACGTGGTAACAACTCACTTATCGGTAATAGCCAGCCGCTCTATGTTGTTGATGGAGTACCGATTGATAATCAAAACATTTCATCTCCAAACCAATCTGGGGGAACAGATTATGGCGACGGAATCGGAAACATCAATCCCGAAGACATCGAAACGATGTCGGTATTAAAAGGCCCGAATGCGGCCGCACTTTATGGACAAAGAGGAAGTAACGGAGTTATCTTGATCACAACTAAATCTGGTAAAGCTGGTAAGACCCGTTTTAGCTATGGTACAGATTTTTCATTGGGCAATGGGCTGGTCTTACCGGATTTTCAAAATGCCTATGGACAAGGATTGAACGGAACATTTACACATTTCAGAAAAGATGACGGCACCATTGTTTCTATGAGTGAAGCGCTGAAAAATGGTTACAGTGGTATGCCTAAAATGAGCGCCGGACGTGACCGTACGACACGAGCAAGCTGGGGTGCAAAAATGGAAGGCCAGACTTATGAAGATGCTTATGGCAACATCTTACAGTTAACACCGAAACCAGATACCTACTCGTCGTTTTTTCAAACGGAGAAACAGTTTGTCAACAACCTTAGTATAGATGGCGGAACCGACAAAGTAAACTACCGTTTTTCATTTGCCAATACAGATGTAAAGGGTTATATCCCAACCAATACGCTGAAGAGAAACAATTTCGGTCTGCGCACACAAGCCAAAATAACCGATAAATTTCACATCGACATCAAGGCGAACTATATCGCACAAAAGGGGCAAAACCGGCCAACACTGGCCGATGCGGCAGACAATCCTGCCTACCTATTTATCAGCCAGCCGCGAAGCTTGGGCAACGACATCATGGCACAGTATAAATGGACCGCACAGGAGATCAGCAGACAGCTCGGATTTTCGGGATTGACGGAAGGATTGGAGAAAACCTATGCCACCAATAGTTCCACAGCCAACCCCTTTTGGACCATTCATGAAAACCACAATGAAGATCGTCGGGACCGCATCATAGGGTTACTCCGTCTGAGCTACGACTTTGCTCCTTGGCTTAAGGTCACAGCGACCGGGGGTACGGACTTCTATACCGATCAACGGTTTCGCTACCGTCCTATAAACACCTACCAAAGCTTGAACCGAAAGGGTGATATTCGCGAAGAGGTCATCAGAGCCCGCGAAGACAATTTTGACGTCCTCGCTAGCTCCAACTTCAAATTGACCGATGACATTAAACTCAGTGCCAACTTAGGGGCCAGCCATCAAAGCCGGTATTTGCGTATGACAGGAAATTCAGGCAATCAATTTATTGTTCCGAATCTCTTTGTAATCAATAACACCACGACAAATAGTTACATATTTGACCTGATCGAGTCCAAGATTAATTCGGCTTATCTATCGGGCCAGTTCAGTTACAAAGACTATTGGTTTGTTGATTTCTCTGCCCGTAACGACTGGTCTTCTACCCTGTCAAAGGAAAACAATTCGTTTTTCTACCCGAGTGTAAGTTCCAGTTTAGTCTTATCGGATGCCTTCAAATGGCAATCTGATGCACTGTCTTTCGCCAAAATCAGAGCTTCATGGGCCCAGGCCGGTAGTTCAGGAAACCCATATCAACTGACAGGAGCTTATAGTCTCAACCAGTATACCCATGGTGGTGTACCGATGGCTTCTTATACAGAAATTATTCCTGATCCGAATTTGAAAAACGAATTGACCACGTCGATCGAAGCTGGGGCAGACCTGAGATTTCTAAAAAACAGACTTTCGTTCTCCTTTACCTACTATCAAGCCAAGACAAAGAATCAGATTTTGGACGTACCAATCGCCCCTTCCAGTCTCTATGTAAAGAACAGGATCAACGCTGGAGAAATTAGCAACAGAGGTATTGAATTTGTATTGGGAGCAACACCAATCAAAAGCGAATCGGGTTTTGAATGGAATACAACCTTCAATTACAACCGCAACAGAAATAAAGTTGAATCACTCTATCCCGGTGTAGAAAGCTTTTTACTCGCTACAGACCGCGGGATAAATGTTGTTGCGGAGGTCGGAAAACCATTTGGCCAGCTAATTGGGACACAGTTTGCATGGATCAAAGATGATCAGGGAAATAGGTTGATCGACCCTACCACTGGACTCCCTTTGCGCACAGCCGGACGTGTAGAAACCGATCTTGGAAATGCGCAACCCGACTGGCTGGGTGGTTTTGCCAATACCTTTAAATATAAAGGTTTCAACCTCTACGCACTTGTCGATATCCGTCAGGGCGGCGTGATCTTCTCCCAATCCAATCGTGAGCAGATCATTTATGGTACTTCTAAAAAGACCTTGGAAGGCCGTGATGGCACCTACGTTGCCGAAGGGATGGTCGGACAAAAAGATGGATCAGGGAACTGGACAAGTACAGGAACAAAAAACAGCAAGCAGGTTGCCGCACAAGATTACTGGAACATTGTTGCGAGTGACAAAGAAGTCATGGTATCCGAAGAAATGATCAATGATATGAGTTATATTGCCATGCGCGAAATCAGTCTCTCCTATTCTTTCCCTAAAAAGCTGATGCCACATAAACTTGTTAACTCCCTAAAATTGGGCGTCTATGGGCGGAATCTATTTTATTTTCAACGGAAAACTGATGGATTTTCACCAGAAGCTTCTGCTTTCAATGTAAACAATAGCTCGATTGGTATTGAATCAACTTCACTTCCAATGATGCGCACATTCGGTATTAATCTCACTGTTGGTCTGTAAACCCTTTATCATGAAAAAGAAACTATTTAAAAATACATTCATCGTCGGACTTATTTCTGTGGCAGGATTAGGTTCATGTACCAAAGATTTCGAACGGATCAATACGCCGCCGACATCGGTCACCACTGTAGACCCTTCCTTACTCATAGCCCGCATTCTACGTGATGGCACTTTTCAGGAATCTGGGGAACTACCCAACAACAAGTTCGGCTCTTGGATCCAACATTGGGCCGGGGGACCGGTAGTGCCTGTTTCTCGATATTTTGAAGGACCCGAAAATCTTATTTGGTCGCAGCACTACACCTTGCTCCGCAATATCGTTCAGATCAAACAGGAATTAAGCGGCAAGGAAGACAATGCAGAAGGAAGAAGTAAACTGGCTATTGCCGAGCTTTATGAAGCATACCTCTATCAGCGCCTTACAGATTTGTTTGGTGACATCCCCTACTCTGAGATCACAAAATCCAATAAGGAAATTAACCGTACGCCCAAATTTGACAAACAAGAAGAGATCTATCCGGCACTGGTTCAAAAGGTCGATGCAGCTATGGCAAAGCTTACAAGCGGCGACCTGTCTTACGGCTCTTCAGATTTCTTTTACAAAGGCAGTATTGATAAATGGAAAAAATTTGGCAATTCGCTCAAATTAAAGCTCGGCATGCGCATGCGGTACGCCAATCCTTCTTTGGCCCAGAAAACGGTTACTGAAGCCATGACTTCTGCTATAGGTCTATTCTCCAGCAACAGTGATAATGCCGCAGTACCGACCTACAACGATGCTCAGGCTGAAAACCAGAACCCAATTTTACGTCAAATGACTACCGGAAGTGCCGATCTACGTTATTTGGCTAATACCCTGGTTGAAAAACTCAAAGAATACAATGATCCAAGGCTTCCTTTACTTGCCGAACCGGTCATTAGCAATGGAGTCGCAACCTATCAAGGTATTGGGGTTTCGTTGACCGATAACCAACTGTCACAATTAATTCGTGCCAACTATTCAACGGCGAATAAGTCTACTTGGTTCAGCCTTTCATTTGCACCGATCCCAAGCTATGCCTTTACCTATTCGGATATCTGTTTTTACAAAGCCGAAGCTGCACTTCTTGGCTGGGGTGCTACACCTGCAAATACCCAAACGTTCTTTACAGAAGGGGTCAAAGCTGCGCTGGCACTTCCGCCATACAATATGACGGCAATCCCCTCTGCATACGAACCTGTGCTCAATCTAAGCGGCTTGACTGACGAACAGAAAATGGAGAAAATAGCGACACAAAAATGGATTCACCTATTTGGCCGGGACATGGAAGCCTTTGCCGAATGGCGACGTACAGGATATCCTCGATTAACCCCCGGTCCTAACCCAGGTTCCACCAACGGACAAATACCGCGTAGAGCTATTTATTCCAGTGAAGAGGCTGAGTTAAACGCAGCAAATTTAAAAGAGGCTGCAGCACGCTTGACAAATGGTGACTCGTTCCTATCCAAAGTCTGGTGGGACAAGAAGTAACTGCACTTTTTTAGCCGAGATTATAGACAGACAAAGCTGTTCACAATCATTCAAAGAAGTGCTAATAAGTAGGGCCCTGATATTAATATCAGGGCCCTACTTATTTCTTCTCATCTCCAATTCGCATGGTTGTCAGGTCATACCAATACAATATAAGTCAAACGATACTATCGGATCCTCTTAAATAGTTCCGTTTTATTGTGCTGTATAATTTTCAACTCATTACCGCTGATGGAAAATTTTCCGGAGTAATAAATTAAGCTGTCTTTCCCCAAGTCATCATTCCCCTTTGGAGGGTAAAACAACAATGAGTCCGCTGAAACACGATAAGATCCGTCAGTTGCATTTTTTACCGAACAGGGTAATTTTGACTGAAAATGCTGGGCTGCCTCAAAATATAATCTTTCCTTCGTAATCGCATGTTCCCAGGCTCCATACAATTCATCTTTCGCGAGGTACTTGTTTTTCAATACCGCCAATAATGTAACAATTCCAATCGCTGCCAATGGAATATAGATGAATTTAATTTTACTGACTTTATTGAACCAATTAGGTCTATCTGCATCGGTAAATAAAGGGGCGCTGTCAATAAAAAAGGCATAAAAAGCTTTATAATCTGATAAAAGCACGAAAACAGCCATTAAGGTAAGAACGGTTGCCATACCTTTTGCACCCTGAATGTCAAAGGCAAAATCCATCAATAAAATATTGACGATAAAGGTCAGAAAAAGGATCACACCGATTCTGGCAGTTTTGCGAAAAAAGAGCAATAGCGCGCTGATAAGCTGCGCAACAGCAATTGCATTGCCGTACCATTTGGAATAGCCAAAATAATACCATGTCAATTCGAATCCTGAAAGCGCTGAAAGCGGTTTATCAAACACGCTGGGTTGTGAGGTAAATTGTGTTTCCAGGAGCTTAGCGGCAGCGTACGAAATGATTACAGTTGCCATAAAATACCGGCAAAATGTATACAGATAAAGATGTAGTGTCTTCCAGTTCATGTTGTGGGAATACGAGGTTAAATTAAAGTGAAAACAGATGATGCACATCTGATCATCAAATTTATGGTTTTAGAAAAGAGTAAAATTGTAAAAATGGAAACTACTCTACAATTAGCCAAACATTTTCTTTATTCACATCAACATCTTTAAAAAAGCTATTCGGGTTTAAAGCTGTAAATGCCTTGAAGTCCTTAATATAATGCGATTGATCGTAAAACCCTGTATTTAACAAAAGTGAAAATCGCTTGGATTTATGTTGCATTTTCAAGGCCTGTCTAAAACGATGTATTTTTTTGTATTCAGAGGGGGATTTACCTAAATTCCGCAAAAATAATCTGTTAATATACTGTCGGGAGAAATGATACTTCTTAGCTAATTGATCGACCGTAAGTTCGTTTTCGAGATCTGTCAGCATTTGTCTAAAGATCGTAAGATCTTTATCCGCTTTGAGTTTAGACAATAAGTAAGACTCTAGTTCAATAATTTGAGACGTTCTATCCAAAGAAAAGAGTGTCCTCATTTTATCATTAAATCCATCCAAAAAATTTATATCAATCTGTGTTTTCCTTATAAAGAGCTTTGCAGGATCTTCAATGAAATGATTGATGCCTAAGGGATGAAAATAAATAGTCAATTCATCAACAAGTTCCTTATAGAAAATCTGCATCGGTTTGGTATACCTAGAGACAACGCAAGTCATAATATTATTTGTTTCAGAAGAACTTATCGTGACGAGGTCCCCTTTATCTTCCACCTCAAACTGCTGATTCACTGTTAAAATACAGTAGTTATTTGGAAAAGTCCAATACTTAATAGGCCCACTATCTTGATTTTTAGTAATGAAATAATATCCTTTAATGTATTTTCTTAATGTTTCGTTAATCGGCTTATAAAAGTCTAATTTCATGCTTTTAAAATGGTACTTTCCTCAAAAATAAGACTGTAATTCATGTCCCTTTTTTAATTCAGGGACATTTTTACGAAAATAGGATCGACAAATGTATTAAACGGGAAATTGGGCAGCGATTTGAAAAAAAGATTTTACGTACTCTACTCAAATTACGTCAATTCCAAATCGTCAAGGCTAATTTTCTCTTTCTTTACTTCAGTAATTTCCTTTTCTAATTTTTTTAAGTTTTCATCAATCAATGCTATACTACCTTCAGGAAGAACTGTCTCCCGGTCATTCGATTTGATCGATTGCGTCGTCACAACTAATTCCAGATCGTAATCTGTCAGATTGATTCCTTTGACGGGATAGCGAGGAAAGCTCCAGAGTTTAGGATAATCTTTTTTTTGCTGATTGAAGACTATCGTATTGACACGAAACTCACCTGGCTGGAGCACACTGTCAGATTCGCCAAAAACAGCCTGCTCATTACTGATAATAGTTTGTGAAGAACGTTTTTTCAGCACATACGAAAAGCCCTGACTTCCTTTTAGCGGCTTTTTACCCATATACTTCATAGTCACTATAATTCTGGGAACAGGTTCGCCAAAGAAATCTTCGAGTCCCAGTTCAATCGGTTCCAACTGAAAAACAGCCAGCTCTTTCTTTACCTGTTCAAATTCAGTTTTATGTTTTTGTAGACTATCGATCTCATTTTGAAGATGAGCTATTTTCCTTTCCTGTTGTTTTTGAAGGATGTCATCGGCCAGGTCCAATACTGCACCGTAAGATTTTCCATCGATCATACCCAACGAAATACGATTTATTGATTCCTCATTATATTTTTGAGGTTCGTTCATTTTGAGCCACATCGCTTCGGATAGTGCCACTCGCAAGGCCTTTTCCAAGTTCGCTTTTTCTTTGTCATTCAGCTTTGCTTCTACCTTTTTACGGGAACTGTCAAAGGACGACTCGTCCTTTCCACTTAGTCTTTCGCTACAAGAGCTTATAGATAATGTCAAGAATAGTCCGATCAGTGCGATTTTTATGCATTGTTTCATTTTAAATAGTTTTAGTATACAAGATATCGGCTAAGCTTGCATAAAGCTAATGCTTAGGTAACGCTGTTCTTAAATCAATTGAACGTCCTCTTACTGCTAATTCCATCATATCGTTCAAGCTGAACATAAGAACGCAGAATTTAACATTCAGTTTTTTTATGAGCTGTTAAAAATATACAAAAAACGTTATCTTAAAAATTAATTCAACACAAAAAGCTACATTTCACAAGATAGCCCCCAACTGACACTTTCCAACTGTCGCTATTGATAACAGCCCGCTGACTCAGCGATATTTGTACTAGGTATTTTGGCCAAACACCTTAGAACAATCTGAAAATAAAGGAATTCGAAAGGTGAAATTTTATTTCCCCCTGAGTAAAAGATGCAATTTATCGTAATCTTCCCAATCACCGAAACCTGCGAAATTTGGTTTTTCGCTCCATGAAACCATAGCTTTACAATCAAAACAGATCTTAGCGATCCCAATGCATTGCTTATTTTTATAGAACACAAGGATATCTCGAAATTCATAAATACAAGAGGTGTCGACATGATCTGTTCTTGTTTTTAAGAAAAATAGTGAGTCGACAGCACGATAGAGAGATTGATCCAGTGAGCCTCTAACATAGCCTATATTCTTCAAATGAGATAAAAGGGAAAGATCCAACTTATCATCTTCCAGTACTGATAACAAAAGACGCTCTTTCTCAGATTTATTCTTTTTGTCCTCCAATTCACCTATTTTAAATAAATCAATATCCACAAAATAATACTCCAGTGAATCAAAATTAGATGGTATCGGGACCGAGGATTCTTTTCTCCGCCGTTCTATGGTACTTCCACTATTCATGCAACCTTGCAGATAAATAGCACTGAAAAGTAGGCATCCAACGGTAAAATATATTATTCTTTGCATACAAATAATTTACAGGCTTTTGAATGGTTTAACTATTTTCAAAATTATCAATTTCATTTCATAATCTAGTCGAAGAGAAAACCACATTTCTTAAGCACCCCATTACACAGCTGAAAGGGAGCTGTTGCGAGCGTTACAGATGCTAAACTTAGTTGAACATGCAATGGGAAAATTTGTGTTCAGCCGAAGTTTATACAACATAAAATGTAGTAGTAAAACAACTACAGCTTTATAAAAATTAACCGCAACAAAACTTAACTACAAGATTTTTGGTTTACTTTTGTGATAGATATATAATATTATGAAACAGAAATTTTACCTGCCACTTTTAGCATTGAGTTTGACTACTATTATTAGCTGTAACAAAAACAATGATACCATTGATGACCCTAAAAATAATCAATCTGTTGTTATCGACAATAATGCAAGTCAATTGAATGCACGTTTAGATCATCAAAATGCTGGTTTATTGCCGTTATCTAATCTTTTAGCATCCGGTAAGCGCGCAGCCAATGGTTCGACAGTAACTGCCACTCAAAACCCAGACTTCTCATTAGCTTTGGTCGCACAAGTCGCTCCTCCGGATTATGAAGGCAATAAGCTTCGGGCAACCCATGTTGCTGTTTCGGGCAACTACGCTTATGTAAGTTACAATACCGAAGGCGATCGCTATCTTGGTGGTGTCGATGTCATCGACATTTCAGATATTAATAACCCACGTCTTATCGTAAATGCTAAATTGCCGAATATCGACATTAGCTCATTGGCAGTTGATGGCAATAGCCTACTCTTAGCTGGAGCAGCAGATGAAGGTGTATTGGCAAAAATGACCTCACCTGCAGTTCTTATTGTTTTACCACTTCAGAATGGATTACCTACCGATGCTTATCGTTATACAGGTCTGCCAAGCTATGTGGCAACAGATGTTACTTTTAACAACGAAAGCCAGTATGCTGTTTCAGGTAATGCGGGTGCTATTTCTAAAATCAATAAATCTTCGGGTGCTATCGAAAAATCGGTAACTATTGCGGATCTCCTATCTGTAAGAACATACCAGAATCAAGTGTATGTGCTTTCAGGAACACAGGGGATAAAAGTTGTATCCAATAATCTTGATCCGGTTAAAACAATCAATGTGAGTCAAAATCCAAGTTCAGCAAAGCGTACTATCGATTTTTACAGCAGTTATCTTTTAGCTTCTGAAGGCGCTCAGGGCTTGGGTATTTATAATATAAATACAGGAGCTCTAGATAAACGCATTAGTATTCCAGTAAGTCCTGATGACAGCAACATGGATCCGGAAGATATTGTGACCAATGCTGTATCTACAAACGACAAACGTGTATTTGTTGCCAACGGTGGTGCTGGTATCGCAGCCTATCAATTTGATACACAAAACAACTTTAACTATATCGGTAGTGCAAGTTTCAATGCGATTGACAACAGTTCAAGTAATTTTGTGATCAGTAGAGATAACTATGTTTTTGTAGCAACGGGAAAAGGTGGCTTAAAAATTCTTAAACTCATCGATCTGAAACCAACAACTCCAAGCTGTAATGGTACTTATCCAGCTTTCACAGGCAGTACACAAGGAGACCTGAATGTCAATAATGAAGCGAGCTACTCAGATACAAAAACATTTGCCTCAAATGTCAATATCAACCGGAATTTTAACTGGTGTGGCACACTTAATATCAATGGAAATTCTGTTAACATCAACAGCGGTGTATTCAATATGTATGGTTCAATCGCTTTGAAGCAAAACATTAACGTCAATTCAACAATGAATTTGGTGGGCTCAGGTGTTATTGGTGGAACTTTTACCGTAAACGGAAGCGGTATCTTGAGTGTAACAGGTTCACTTTCTCAGGGAACTGTCGGATCAAAATCCACTTCATTTATCAATGGTAAGATGGTTATTGACGGTGAAGTTGTCGTATACGGTAACTTGACTATTAATGGTAGCGGAAAGGTAGAATTTGCCAACAGTAAGTCCAAATTAATTGTTTATGGAAGTCTTACAAATTGGGGAAGCGTTACTAACGGAACAATTACACAAGTCAAATAAGACATTGTATAGCCATTAAGCAGAACACAAAAAAGCCACATCAGATGATGTGGCTTTTATATTTACCGAGAATTACAAAAAGGTCATTATATTGTTGTTATGCTTAAAACCTCATAAATAATCTTATTGCAAAATAGTCCGTGGGGTCAGCGGAACCTTTTGCTTCCAGGTACCCTTCACTTGGAATTCGTGTCCGGATGTTTTATTCTTGATCGTGAAGATATAATTGCAAGTTCTTTCGAGGTATTTGAATTCACCTCTCGCGGTTATCTGGGCATTGGGCTTGAGCAGCAGTTCTTGTTTATCTCCAGATTTAATATAATTTTCAAAAGTTTTGCCTTTGCTGTAAGGAACTTTACCTTGCCAGCGAACTCCACCATTTACCATTAATTCATCCATGAAGATCGTAGAGTCTGTTTTATTGAGCCAGTCAAAAGCGCCGTAGCTGTCACTTATGAATTCGGAACTATACTTTACGTCCTTAAAAATGGCAGTGATATCGACTTTTCGCTCTCTATTTGAGCTATTTACCAGATTCATCGCAGTACACCCTTCGGTACTGACATAGATTTTCCGGCTTTCTTTCACTTCTTTGATTTCTTTTTTGACCAACTCATATCCGTCAGCCCTAGTTTGAATAAAATTCACTTCATCCATTTTATCCGCTGATAATATGCCAATAGCAAAATTCCTAGGCTGATCACTAAAATTTTCCAATAAGGTCAATTTAAGCTCGTTATTAATTGTTTTTTCCAACTGTAGCCACCCGCCGTCAACCCCAATCGAGCCCGTACGCTCCAACTTGAGCTTTTTTCCAGTGGAATCTTTCAATATTTCTCCTGTAAGGGCATCTTTGACATAGGATACATACCATAAATCCGCTTTGATCGGAATTACATTTTCCTTGATTCCGGTTTGTAAGTTGACAGCTTTAAAACCGGGATCTATTAGACCTCCTTGTGAATTAAGTCCCTCTTTAGAACAGGATGTTAGTATAAGCAGACAAAAGGGCCATACCAGATAAGAAAAGGAAAACGTTAGCTTCAATGGATTTTTCATGAAATCGATTATTTATACAACACAATTTACCAAACAAAATCTATCTTGTAAGTTAAAAAAAACAATAGACCTTTCCCCATCAATCCCAAAAAAAAATACGCTTAGGCCAGAAATCTTGACAAATAAATAGACATCTTGACAGACTAATCATCGCTATATTAACTTTCGTCACTACAAAAATGCCGTTCGTCAAACTCTTTTTGCCAAGGAATTGATCTTTCGTTCTTTTGAACAAATCAAAACAATATAAAATGAATAACAAAGCAATTTTATCATGCATCGTATTATTTGCCATGATGTTTAGCAAAAAACTGTTTGCTCAGGAGCAACCTTTCATTCAATTGGGTATAAAAGGGGGAAGTAGTCTCAACAAACTCAACACCGAATTAGCAGACTTAGATGACAAATATGCCATAGGATTACACATAGGGGGTATGGCAAGAGTTAATCTTGGAAGAGCCTATATCCAGGGTGAAGCTCTTTTCAATAAACGAAAAGCAGCACTTAAACCGCAAGGGCAAACCGAAAGCAAACTCAAATGGAATGCGATTGATATCCCCGTCGTTGCAGGCTACAAAATCTACCAAAATCAGGACATCAATTTCCGGGTAATAGCTGGTGTAATTTACAGTTATACGCTAAACGACAACTTGCCGCCTCTAAAAGCAATACAACAAGGAATCAAACATTTTGACAAATCAAACTTACAAGTTACCGGCGGTCTGGGAGTCGATATTCAGCGATTTACACTCGATGTTCGTTATGAACGCGGTTTTTCTGACCTTAATAAATCTTTTAAATCCAAACCACAGGCATTTTCTATTGGATTGGGTTACTTTATCTTCTAAAACAATGAATAAGTTTTACCTTTGGAGCTACCTAGGAATCAGGCTCCAAAGGTATTTTTTTTAAATCGTCATATGTTCAAAAAAAACTATTTAAATAAACATCTTTTTCTCATTTCTTTTTGGTTCGTTCTTGGGTTTGCTGTATGGATTCAAATAAAAGGCGAGTTCGATTCGCTCCAGGCTTTACTGCACACCTCGCTAATCATGGCTTCTTCGATTATTGTATCGCAGTGGCTGAGCGACCGGGTTCTACCGCGAGCGATCAAGGCTCAACAAATGAAACCTTTTGTACTAAAAGCAGTGCTTTTTGTAGTTATTTTAGCTATTTTAATTGGAAGTATAGATTTCTATTTCATTCTCACCAAAGAAGGAATAGCTAACCATGAACGGACAGAGCTAATACTCACTCATTTCTATCAAGCAATTCCATCTTCCCTACTGATCAATGGTACGGCCTGCGGAATTAGATTTTATCAGGAACATGCAGATATTCAACGTATCCATGGTCAATTGCAGCAGAATTTTCTTGAAAGTCAGGTAAAATTTTTACAGGATCAGGTCAATCCTCATTTTATGTTTAATGTCTTGAACCATATTCATATCCTCATGAAAAAGAATGTGGAAATGGCCGATTATTTGCTTCTGAAATTTTCGGACATTCTGAGGTATCAGCTCTATGAATGCAACCAACCGCTCGTACTTTTAACACGCGAACTGCAATATTTACAGGATTTTATAGCCATAGAAAAAATGCGGTGGGGTAACGAACTGGATGTAAGCTGTTCATGGAATCAATCTTCAAAGGATTTATATATTGCACCATTGATGCTCATCTGTTTTGTCGAAAACGCATTTAAACACGTAAACCGTCTTCCAAATCAAAAAGGGAGCATAGCGCTATCCTGTGCTGAGGAAAAAGGAAAACTTCAATTCAACATCAGTAATAGTTATCAGGACTGTCCGCAATTAGCTTCGACAGGACACTCGGGCATAGGGCTGGAAAATGTAAAAAAAAGACTGGAACTGCAATATGAAAACAACTATTCGTTAACAATCCATAAACTTGACGACAGTTTTACTATACAACTGACCATCGATCTTAACAGCTAACTATTGACAATGGAAGAAATTAAAATGAAATGTATCATCGTAGACGATGAACCTATGCTGCGCCAACATATTGCCGAAATGACCGAGCAGATCGATTTTTTGGATTTAGTGGAAACATTTCCTTCAGCACTAGCTGCAACTTCGAGGTTACAGCAGGGCGATATAGATCTTATTTTTTTAGATATTAATATGCCCTACCTCAATGGTATAGACTTTTTAGACTCCCTTGACAACCCGCCTTTATGCATCTTCATCACAGCTTATTCAGAATATGCGTTGGAAGGATTCAGACTTCAAGCTGTTGATTACCTCCTCAAACCTATAATTTTCCAGCGTTTCTATCAGGCCAGCTCCAAAGCTTATCAGCTTTTTGTACAGCGGAACAAACCCTTACAGGAAAGTAGTCCGAATGACAATATGTTATTTGTAAGACAAGGGGATGCTTTTGTTAAAATCTCCTGGACAGATATTCTGTACGCGGAAAGTATGCAAAATTATACAAAACTTCACTTTAAAGAGCGTACAATTACAATCCATCAAACCATGTTAGCTTTGGAAGAGGCATTACCCGGCAACCATTTTTTTCGTATTCACAAATCCTACCTAGTCAATGTAAACCACATTGATATTATTACTGGAGGGAGAGTATATATACAGGAACAAGAATTACCGATATCGCGTACAAAAAGAGAGGAGCTTCTCCAAAATGTTGTTTTTAAGAAGCTCCTCAGCAGATGATTAAGGCATATTCCATTTAAGTGCTACGGAAGTATAGAAGGTTGGAGAAAACCGGGGATCCGCCTGACTTTTGTTCTTGAATAAACTTTTCAGCGACCTATCATTTTCTACATACAATCTGGCAAGTGTGCTTCCGCCGGTCAGCTGGAGCTTCAGGCTCTTGCCCAAATTGAACTGAGGCTGAAGCCCAGCTGTCAATAACATAAAACCGGCCAAAGTAGATTTCCCATTTTTTTCTCGCTCTGCAGTCATACCATCTAGATTAACGACAGCACGAAGATCAACCATTTCATTGAGGTGATAGGATGCGGAAAGACCCTGTGGGAAATTCACATTGAACTTCACTTTTCCATTTGTTTTCCAGTCAAAATACAAGCCAGGTAAGATCATTGGCACGCCAAAACTATTGCTCAACACAGGGCCAAAACCAAAAGCTAAATTCGGTCTAAATTTTTTGATAAAAAGCACTCCCCCCTGCCCCAGTACATCCTTACCATTTACTTTAACGAGGTCTGAATAAATCCCAACGGAGGCAAAAGTCAATAGAGACCAATTTTTCCTTAATGAGGTCAGGTATTGAAGTCCCATTTCAGCATTGAGCATTTCAGTCGGGAATAAGGGCTCTTCGTACCCTCTATTTTCCATCTTTGCATAAGCTGCCCCTATCTTCCAGGACCAGCGTTTTATATTGCCAGAAGAATCTATTTTGGTAGATAATGGAACTTCCAGGTTAAACTGTATTCTCCTAAAATCGCTCTTTGAACCTGTCTTAACACTATCTTCAGGGCGAATATAATTTGATAGTGGGACATAATCCACAGCAACCTGTCCCGATACTGCATTTTGAGCATGTGCAGCCAGCGTAGTAAAACCGCTGAGTATAACTGCACATAATACTTGTTTCCTCATGTTTTTTCAACAAAGGAAGCTTTTGGACGGATCAAGCACCAATCTTTTTGATATAGTGCATGTATACGTTGACCAAATGCAAATTTATCGCGATGTCAAAAAATTTATAACGGCAAGAAGTGCGGATCAAAAGCAATGTTATAGATTAATATCACACATTGCCGGCATATTAATTTCCTTTACACAGCTTGCCGCCGAAGTAGAGATAATAAATCGTAATGCTTGGATTACATCTTGCAGGGGAATAAGATTACTTTGTGTTTGTACAATAACGTTTTCTATGGTTTCATTATGATCAAATTCTGTCGCTAAATAGCCCAAATTTAATATGGAAACACCTATTTTATCTTTTCTAAGGTTTTCTCGTAAGGAATGGACAACACCACGTAATGCAAACTTTGTCGCAGAGAATGCAACTTCTTTTCCACTGTGGTTATCTAAACCCCAAGTAGAACCAATCAATATAATCTTAGCGTTGGACGATTGTCTTAAATTATCTATTACCGACTGTACATTTAAAATGCAAGACGTAATATTCGTATTGATTAAGTTTATTATTTCGGAGGCGCTGCTATCTGCAAAATTATACGCTTCCGTAAATGCATCTTTTTCCCATATCCCAACATTATAGATAAAATAATCAATCCGCTGATTTCCTATTATCGCCTTTATCGTCTCCGAAGATTCTTTCGGTTGGGATAGATCGGTAGCAATCCATCGGATGTCTGAATTGGCACTTAAATAATTTGGTTCATTCCTGGAAATACCAAATATTAGATCATTCTGACTTGGCAAATTCAACGCTATAGCTCTGCCTAATCCCCTACTTATCCCAAAAATCAAATATGTCTTGCCACCTGTTTTCAATATCTCTACTGTTTTGTTGTGCTCGGATGCCATTTTTTTCTTAGTTTTAAATATCCACTAAGATAAGATTTATTTTACGGCCTCTACTTTGAATCCTTTTTCTCGGAGTAAGGTAATTAGCCCCTGATCACCGACCAAATGCCCTGCGCCAACGGCAATAAAACAGGATTCTTCATTGATCATAGGGGGTATCAGGTTACTCCAATTCAAATTTCTCCCAATTAACAATTTTTCTTTTTGTTCTTTCGTCATCCAGGCTGGATCTTGGAGCAATTTTGTCAACTCTTCCAAATTCTCTGATTTATAAGCTTGAACCATCTTAACGGTCAATGCAGGGTATTCGTCCAACTGAAAAACAGATTCGATGAACAATTTAGGTGTAATGAGATCCTTCAGCAAATTAAATTGAAAATCAGGTGTCTACAACTCTCCTATTACCTTTCCTTGGCTGGTCGCAAGTGCTGACAGCTCAACCTCATAAGACTTCATCTTTGTCGGATCCGGGCAATTAAATCCTTTCATCGAGAACAAGGATATAACAGCAACAGGTTTATGGTATTAAATGCTAGTCCCCAAAAATTCTCGCTGCTGTTTTTCGCTTTTAATATCTTCGATATTTTTTTCAATCAACCAGGCTCTAAAATGCTCAGGATCTTGTGGTGTAAAATGGATTACTTCACCACATTTTAAAAGTAGGGAAAAGATTCCGCTAGCGGCAGCGAATTTTACGATTTCGTTAGAATGGTATCCAAGTTGGGAAAAATACTCCATTGTTTTTATTCAATTCTAGAAATACTTATCTTACAAATCGATACAGGTCTTATAGGCCAGCAATCGTTCAGAAAGCATGTTAATTTTTATTTTCTTGCAGTTTTATAATTCATTCAAATATCGTAAATAATTTTAAATATTTCATTAATCAGACATATGTGTCCTAAATAAATTTTAGGATTGGATTTCTGTGGTACAAGCATAGCTTTTTTCATCATTTCGATATTGACCCCTATTTTTCAATCTGC
>NZ_JBNPWQ010000026.1:0-99584 GCF_050433745.1 Sphingobacterium sp. HSC-15S19 | reverse complement strand
AATACAATCCAGTTGTAAAATAGCTCGGGTTATTGGTCACTAAATCTGGTGTACTTTCGTCCGGAACCCGTGGTGTACTTTTGTCGGAATATTCAATACTAGTCCATCCGGCAGCGATCAGCGTAAATACTACGCAAGATCTATGTATTTAGATTGTAATTTCTACGCGATCAATTCAGTTGACACAGGCTCTTGATAGTAGGCTTCATTCCATTTTGCCAATTGGCACATAATAGGTATTAATGCCTTGCCTTTTTCTGTCAAAGAATACTCTACACGTGGCGGAAGCTCCCTGTACTCTTCTCTCAAAATTACACCATCCTCTTCCAATTCTTTTAATGAACTGGTAAGGACTTTCCGAGAAATGTTTTCGATAAGCGCATCCAATTGGCCAAATCGGGCTTTTCGATCGCGCAAAGTATAGATAATCACGGGCTTCCATCGGGTACCTAAAATTGCCATAGAACGCTGCATCGCGCAAGAACAACTTTTAAATTCAGTCCTTTTCATTTGAATATATTCAAAATAGTTACGCAAAGGTAACTAGTTTATACCAATAATAGTTACAAATATACACTATTTAAAATATCTTTGTGAAGATTCACGATTTAAAACAAGAAAAATGAGCATACAAACACTTTTTAATCCATTTGAGTATAAAAATTTAACACTCAAAAACCGCTTTGTAATGGCGCCCATGACGCGAGCATTTTCTAAGGATGGGATTCCCGACAGCGCTGTAGCGGGTTATTACGAGCGTCGTGCCGCGGGAGATGTTGGTTTAATTTTGACGGAAGGTACAGTTATTGAAAGACCTTCATCAAAGAATTTAAAGGATATTCCAAACTTTTACGGTGACCAAGCATTGGGCGGCTGGAAAAATATCGTCGATGCTGTGCACGAAAAAGGCGGAAAAATAGCCCCTCAACTATGGCATGTTGGTTATACCCCTATGCAATGGACTCCGCCTGCTGCGTTTGAAAGCCCAGATACAATGACATTAGCGGATATAGAGGCCACAATACAGGCTTACGCTGACGCTGCTAAATCTGCAAAAGACCTCGGTTTTGATGCTTTTGAAATCCATGGGGCCCATGGTTATCTGATCGACCAATTTTTCTGGGAAGGGATGAACCACAGAACAGACGAATTTGGTGGAAAAACAATTAAGGAGCGTTCTAAATTCGCCGTTGAGGTCGTAAAAGCAATGCGAAAAGCGGTCGGACCTGATTTTGTGATTATTCTACGTTTATCACAATGGAAACAACAGGACTATACAGCCAAGCTTGCCCCTACCCCTACAGCGATGGAAGATTGGATCCTACCATTGACGGATGCCGGTGTGGACATTTTTCATGGAAGCCAACGTCGTTATTGGGAGCCGGAATTTGAAGGCAGTGACTTAAATTTTGCTGGATGGCTCAAAAAGATTTCAGGACAGCCCACAATCACAGTTGGATCTGTGGGTCTTGACAAAGACTTTGGTGAAGTATTTACCAATTCTGAATTCAAGTCCTCTCCCGCTTCACTGGACGAACTGGTTCGTCGTTATGAACGTGGCGATTTTGACCTTGTAGCTGTAGGCAGGGCCATCTTACAAGACCCCAATTGGGTGAAGAAAGTAAAGGCCGAAAAATACAACGAATTATCGACTTTTGAAGCTAAGAGCTTGGCGAGCTTATCTTAGTAAGCCGGCGCAATTAGGTGGATTAAAATTACGTTATTCAATATTATAAACAGGGGCAAAAAATTGATTTTCGAATCAATTTTTTGCCCCTGTTTTATAGCGATAATTCATTAACTTGTCTCCACAAATGGATACAAACACTTGATTAAATGAAAATCACCGCAAGCAAAATATATGTCATCAGCGGATTGGGTGTAGATCAACGTGTATTCAGCAAGATAGACTTTGGCTCGCTTGATATAACCTATCTGGATTGGATTACACCAAGCCTTAATGAACCATTATCTATTTATGCAAAAAGAATATCTGCTAAAATTACCGCAGCGCAACCCATCCTCATTGGGCTTTCTTTCGGAGGAATGCTTGCAATGGAAATTGCCAAAATTATAACTGTTCAACGAGTTATTCTGCTAGCTTCGGCCAAAGGACGGTATGAATTACCCGTACTGTATCGATTAGCGGGTAGACTCAAGCTGAACGTATTTGTCCCTAATGCATTGCTCAAGACCCATAGCTTTCTGTCGGATTATTTTTTTGGTATAGGCTGCAAAGAAGATTCTTTACTGCTAAAACAAATCCTAAAGGATACAGATCCAATCTTTATGGCCTGGGCAATACATCAAATTCTACAATGGAAAAACAATTCGGTTCCGGACAATTTAATTCATATACACGGTAGTAGCGATCGTATTATCCCCATCAAAAATGTAAAGCCCAACTTTATCATTAAGGGTTCGGGACATTTTATGACGGTCACTCATGCCCAGGAAGTTGAAAAACTCTTGCAAGAAATTTGTTCGTAAATCACCAACTTTTAATCACCGAGACCAATCCCAACTTTTCTAGTCGCTCAGAAAATTAAATCCACGTGGATTCGTATCGGCATTAGTCGCACGACATGCTGATCAGTGTAAAAAAGTATTATTTGGAGAAAAGGACAAACAATAATTGAGAATAGAAGGTTCTTCTATGAGAGAGCGGTCTCTTTATGAAGCTAAAAATCCCCCTTTATTACTTAGTGGGACCAGTCAAAAGCAATATAGTTAGGTTAAATTATAACAAGAATATGCGAACACGGTTCATATTAAGTTTTTTATTCTGTCACATCTTTTTTCTCACTATGCTGGCACAAGTCAATAACACTACAGCCCCGAAACTGGAGGTCGCAGCAGCCTTAGGTCCGTACCGTCCGATCGGTGTGAGCGTTACCTCCAGCAATCGATTATTTGTTTCCTTCCCAAAACAAGCGAAAAATTTTCAGTATGCACTTACTGAAATCATCAATGGAAAACCTGTTCCTTATCCAAATGAAGAATGGAATTTAAAAGGAAAAGAGAATTCCCTCTTTGTAAATGTCCAGGATATATTTGTCGATACCGAGGACAATCTCTGGGTGTTGGATTCTAAACCATCTGCTGCTGGATCAATTTTCGGAAAAGATGAAAAATCAACTCAAGGCCATTTTAAATTATTAAAAATCAATACAAATACAAATCAAATTGAACATATTTATCGTTTCGGTGACCTTGATAAAACCAAATCAGGTCTAAATGATATGCGCATTGACCAGAAGCGAAATTTAGCCTATCTCTCCGATCCCGGCCAAGCGGCCATCATTATTTTAGACCTCAAAACTGGACAGACTAGAAAGGCTTTAACTGGAAGCCGTTTTACGCTGGCTGATCCTGAAGTAATATTAAGCTATAACGGTAATGATATGCGTAATGATAATGGAAAACCATTTTCTTCCAACGTGAATGGCATAGCAATAAGTCACGACTTTAAATATCTATATTTCAAACCGATCAATCAAACCCATCTGTATTGTATTGCAACAGAATTTTTAGCGGACGCAAGGCTGACGGATCAAGAATTGGAAGAAAAAGTAGAAGACAAAGGGGAAGTCGGAATTACACATGGCTTACTCGCAGATAGCGTTGGAAATATTTACCTAACATCGTCAATAGATTATAGTATTAAGTATTTAAATCCTGATGGAAATGTGAATACCCTGGTACAGGACTCCCGAATACTTTGGCCCGATTCTATGGGCATCAGCGGAGATGGATACCTTTATTTCTCCTGTGCTCAGCTCTTTAAAGACCCGCAATGGAATAAAGGAGTTGATAAGGTAGAGTTGCCATATTATGTCTTTAAAGTCAAATTACCGAAATTTTGAAAAGAAAGTTACAATAAGTGACGTGCTGAAGCATAAAACTCGCGCTAACACATCTACTTTTTACCTAGGTATTATCCCATGCGCAGCCTTAACAAAATTCCCTTCAAATAGTTCCCCTTTATATTTGTCCACTTTCCCCAGTCACAAGATAAGGTACTGAAATTCAACTTAATAAAAACAATAAAATCGAAGTAAGAGAACAAATCACCGAGACATGCCTCCAATTATAAAAAACAACGGCCTCTTAGATAAAGTATAAAATTTTTAGCAAAAACTTTTTAATACTAATATTTTTAGTATATTTGAATATCAGTTTTAGACAACGCTTTTATGGAACACAGCGCAGCATATGACAATAAGGAATTACACGTAGGTGACATCGTTCGCTTTCATACTCCTTATCCCGATGAAGATCCGAATACGATTTTCATTGTACTGTGGTCATACTATGATCCTACAGGAAAATCATCACGGGCTGAAGTCGTAAAATTTGACCAAAGTTCCAAACAAACGCCTGTTATTCAGAAGTGGTTTATACGAGATTTAGAAAGAGTCCCCGAAGTAAGTCCAGAATTGCTGAAACAAATTGAGCTATTTATGAAAAGTAAACTTGGCAATGCTATTATCAGTAAGCTAGTCATCTAACAAATTTTAGATCTTCAAATTCGACGTAAAATATGGAAAACAAATTCAAAGAGAAACGAGGTATAGTGTCAGGTCCGATCTGGTCTGACTGGCGAGAACAACTTCGGGAAAGTGAATTAATCGGCTTACAACAGAGACTCGAGAAACTAGAAAGAGAAATACTCCTTGATTGGCTGCAATGGCATGATCCAAAAGGAAACTATACAGATCGCAAATGTGTTGAAAATGGCGTGCAGCAGCTTTCCAAATTAAAGGCTGTCGCGTATATACATAAAGAAATCCTGCGTATCCACATGAAAAGAAGATATAATGACTTTTCGAATACCCACGCACAACTCATCTTTAACAACTAAAATTTCAAATTATGGAATCTCTTATTAAACAGATCATAGCGCATCAGCTTCCAAAAATTCTAGCTATGGAATCGCATCGCAAGGATTGGCGTTATCAGCTTATGGCTTAAAAGATAAGACGCTACTCGATAGATTAACGCTTATGAAGAGACAAGAATTACTTACGTGGCTACAATGGTACGATAATGCAGGGACTTACGCTGATCACGACTGCATCCGGAGAGGTATCCCCTTATTTACGAAGGTTCAGGCATTGACCGCAGCTTATCAGCGGATTATGCGTGAACATGAAGGCTGGGACGGCTACATGGGAACGGAATATATCCGTGGCAGTGCACTTTAAAAAAGACACTTTTTAAGTAGGAAATATTTTGCGCGCTGTGATATACTTGGCTAATGTATTCAGATTAGAAAGTGCCGCTCCGATTGTATTATTAAAATAAGTATAGACTTCTTTTCCCTCTGCAATCCAGTCGTTAATATAGGTGCTGTATTCAAACAATATGTTGTCCGTATAGCTTCCTTTATAGTCACCATTTGGGCCATGGAATCGCACATAGATTATGTTTGCATTTGCATCTGCGTATTGAAGACGCATACCTTGCATATTCTTATCATGAATAACCAGATTCATATTATAAGATTTTAACAGTTCAGAAGTTTCTTCCCTATACCAAACTGGATCCCTAAATTCTACACAGATCGGCCACCCTTCACTTCTCTTGTCCTGAGCAATACAATCCAGCAATTCAGCAAGCAATCCAATAGAAGCAAATTTAAAAGATGGTGGTAATTGTATGAGCAAACACCCTTTCTTTTGGCCGACAGCGTCAATAACGGATAGAAATCTAGCGACATCCTGTGGATCAAATTTGAGTTCTTTTTGATGTGTAATTCCTTTCCATAGTTTAAACGTAAAACGAAAGTCATCGGTCGTTTCTTCGGACCATCTTCTGACGGTTTCTTCTCTGGGGATTTTATAAAAAGAACTGTTTACTTCCAATGAATTAAATAATAAGCTATATACAGCCAATCGACTTTTATCCTGAAACTCCTCAGGATAGTAGCTTTTATTCTTGTAAGGCAAAAGGATACCGCTCGTTCCAGTAAAATATAATCTTTCCATACCTTTATAACAATCGGCTAGCATGTAATTGTTCATTTTTTTCTTTCACAGACAAATTATCTTTTGTATTGATCAGCAATTAAATTGCATATAAAAAACAATTTATCTAAGTTTGAGAAACGAGTATTACAGCAACAGCTATGTATACTCAACTCGTTTTCTAGTTTATTAGCGGATAATTAATCAAGCACCCTCTATCAATGCACAAAAAATCTTACCTCATTTTTTTCGTTATTGGCACCATTTTGGGCAGTTGTACCGGAAATAAAAGTAACAATACAAATACAACTTCAAGCTCTCAGCCCGAATATGCCGATGAAAATCCGACATTTACCTTTAACAAAATCAAACAGAGCTATACGCAGGGCGAGGATCTGATCTTAAAGGTGGACAGCGAAAAAACGCCGAAAATGGACTCTGTTATTTACACTATAAACGATAAAAAGATTGGTCAAGTAATCGGAAATGAACCTTTCCGTTATTCATTAAAACAGGAGAAATTTGGCAAGCAGATTATTAAAGCTGTCGTATTTAGTGCTGGAAAACGAGAAGAAAATTCGGTCAACATCGATCTATTCGCGTCCACTCCTCCGCTTTTGCTAAGCTATAGCATTGTGAATATTTACCCCCATGATATCAAAGCTTTCACACAGGGATTGGAGTTCTACAGGGATAATTTGATCGAAAGTACCGGGAATGGGATTGGTCCAAGCGGAAATAAAGGTAAATCGAGTGTTCGTATTGTTAATCCAAAAACGGGTCAACCCACCAAAAAAATTGAATTGGATGATTCAATTTTTGGCGAAGGTGCCACCGTCCTAAATGGAAAATTATATCAGTTGACTTATAAAAACAATCTAGCCTACCTATACGATATAAACAGCCTTTCTGTTATTAAAACACTTCCTTACTTTCAGCCAATGGAAGGCTGGGGTTTAACTTCTGACGGTAAAAACTTATACATGTCCAATGGTTCTGATTATATCTATACGCTGAATCCAAATGACTTCTCAAAAATGGATTATATCCGTGCAGCAACGAACACAGCCATGGTGGATCAAATCAATGAACTGGAATGGGTAAAAGGAAAAATCTATGCAAATTTCTTTATGGAGGATGTCATTGGACGGATCGACCCTAAAACAGGTGCAGTGGAGGCTTTAGTCGATCTATCTAAATTACGTGAACATGTAACACAACATGTGGATTTAGACGTATTAAATGGTATCGCCTACAATAAAAGATCAAACACTTTCTTTGTTACCGGTAAAAACTGGGATAAAATGTTCGAGATAAAGCTAACAGAATAGCTTTATCTCCATTTAAAAACAGCGTATTGTTATGGAAACATTCAAATTTCGGTATCGCTAACTTTATGGTAATTCTTTCATTTTGTTAAAACCTTCGGTTACCATAGGTACAATTTGGGGTGTAAATAACTGTGGCATAAACGTCTTTGCCTCCATATCTTTATTGACAACCCATTCCGTATACTTATCTGCTAAAAATTCCAATCGCTGTGCTGAAGATAATCCTGGTAAAGTATAATAGATACTTTTTTCGCCTTCTTTCCCTTCCATCTGCACATACCTCCCTTTGGTCACGTTCAGGTGACTGCGGTGTTCAAACTCACGTATAAAGAGCTCATCTTTATCGACGTTATCCCACTTGGGGTCACGCGGGCAACAAACCGATCCGTAACTTTCTCTTCGATAAACGGTAAGCATGCCTTTAGGTGAAATTGGTTTAACAAAATCAAACCTCGCGTTATCTTCACCAGAAAGCCGGATACTGTCGACTTTAACCGCACCATCCTCTCTTTTTATGGAATAATAAAAATTGGTCGTCGCAGGTTCTATACACATTCCGTTTTTCGAGGCTTCTTTGGCGACCTCATCATAATACTTCCAATCGGGGACAATCAGTACAAAATGTTGAAGATCGGGATAGAATTCAGTTGACCTTTTTAGTAACTCCAATGGAATTCTAGTACTCAAAAAGAAAACGTAAGTGGAATCTGGCACGATCTGCAAAGGAAGATCTATTAAATAACTGCCGTTTTTCTGAGTCACAAAATCATTGTCGATCATCACAACCTGACCATAGGATTCGCGATACCAATCGGGTTTCACAGTATCAGCCAATGAATACGGGGGTATTGGCTGATGCGCAGCTATTTTGCTCTTACAGGACAATGCCATCATAGGTAAAATGATAAGCAAATACCACTTATTTTTTAGTTTTAACATTGTTATAAAATTAAAATATATTTCAACTACTTTCCTTTTTGACTATCTACTTTTATTCCAGCTCGATTCAAGAAGGCTATTTGATGTCCTAAACACGACTCAGCTAAGGCTGCAATTTTCTCTTTTTCATCAGTAATCTCCCGCAACAGACTTTTCCGAGTCCCTTTTTTCTGTTCATCAATATATTTAATTAATAAAACACCATATCCATCAACGATCTCCGTCATATAACCAATTGTAGCGATGTGAAAACTTTCGGCAGTTTTACTGTATTTCAATTGAGAAGCTTCGCATTTTATTCCTTTTATGTAACTACTCAAAGCACGTGCCTCATTCAATTTCATGTGATAGGAATAGTCTGATTTATCGACATCATATTCCCCTTCCAGCAATTTTCCATAGCTCTCATCCATTTTTTCTCGACAGCTATGAAAGAGCTTAGCCATTTTCACGTTGTACCCCGATTCCAAATTACCCCTACAGGAACACATGGTAAATAGCATAAAGATTAAAGCTAGCATTCTCATTTCTTGATTTTTTTCACAAATAACAGCTTTTTAAAACAGTATTTCCGTCTCGTTTAATATTCGTGGTCTTTGTTTTAAGATTCGTTATTCTCCGCACAATCCACTTGCTCAAAACAATACGCTTATACCTACTTTACACAAATTGTTCGTTACCCAGAAAGTTGAGAAAGTTGCTCTTTTAAAAAATGGAATCCATAATAATCACCTTATGCTCTGTTATTAAGAAAAAAGCTCCTTCAAAACCTACTATTTTAGCCATTTAATTAATCTTTTTTTAAGAAAAACAAGAAAAACGTTATATTTAACAAGATTCACACATCATTTAACGCAGAAAACTTTGTTTCTTAAAAAGAATTACGGAACTTAGAGACTATAAACCACCGAAATATGAATAATAGACCTTTAAACGGAATGACTGACGAAGAGCTTCAAACCAACAAAAAAACTGCCCTGGTAATTACTTGGATGCTCACAACCATGCTTTTTATCCTATTAGGCATGGGAATTTATACCTCAATTAGCAAAGGATTCAGTGCACTGATGGCCATTCCTTTCGCCTTATCTCCCATTGTTATTCTGAATTTTAAAAGAATAAAAGAAATCAATGAAGAACTCAAAATAAGAGGAGCTCAATAAATTCGTCATGAAACACCTCTCATTATTCGTATTCTTTATTTTCATCGCGGATATCGCATTTGGTCAAGAGATAAGTAAATCAACGACACAGACGATCACACAATCGGGTATTGGACTCGGTTCTGTAATTGCCGTTGTCACCTCATGGGATCGCAACAAATCTATACTTTGGGCTTTAATTCATGGAATACTTGGCTGGTTATATGTCATCTATTTTGCATTCACCCGCAACGAGTAACGATTCTTAAATATGATTCTCACCAGAAGAGCCAAGCCGATCATGACCAGAATGTTTTTTCTTACATAACATCGCGATCAATACCTTTTCTATATCTCGTCTCCAATCAAACACATGAGTTCCACACCTATTTCCCATACAGATTTTGTCATTGAAGAAGTCAAAGAATCTAGCATTAACTTAATTTCCGAACTAGTAGACCTGACTTTTAATATTGTCCAAGGAGGTGCCTCCGTAGGTTTCATGGAAGATCTAACAGTTGAACAGGCAAAAAAATTTTGGACTGATGTACTGAACAAGGTCAAGGAACAGAAAATAATATTGATTATTGCAAGAGATGCCTTTACCCATCGAATCGCAGGAACTGTTCAACTGCAAATCGACCTCCCATCAAATCAGACACATCGTGCAGATGTAGCCAAAATGTTAGTCCATACTGACTTTCGAAGAATGGGCATTGCACAAAATTTACTTCAACACATTGAAAATAAAGCCATTGATCTAAATAAGACACTATTGGTACTAGATACTGTAACCGATAGCCCGGCTTATATTATGTATCAAAAATGTGGCTGGACGATAGTCGGAGATATCCCAAATTATGCGCTCTTCCCGAATGGAACATGGTGTAGCACGACATACTTTTACAAAAACCTGATTGTTCCAGCAGACAAAATAAAAAGCCTCCGAAACGATTAAACATTCATTGGGAGGCTTCTCTTAATTATTTGAAGGCTTCACTTAAGAAGACCTATAGACCTATTGATCCTATTTATTTTTGTACCATACTGGCCCTGGTTTTTCACCCATTTCTAACACCAATGTCGCTCCGGACATAATTTGTTCATGTGTGATATAACTTGTTTCAAGAGGCTTACCATCGATCGTAATGGCTTGTATATAAATATTGGATTTACTGACATGGTTAGCTTTCACGGTAAATTTCTTTCCATTGGACAACTTCAATTCAGCTTTTTCAAATAAAGGGGTACCGATTTCGTATTTTCCACTTATGGGATCTACAGGATAAAATCCCAATGAGCTGAATACATACCAAGCCGACATCTGCCCGCAGTCATCATTTCCACTTAATCCCGAAGGTGTATTCAAGTAAAGTTTGTTCATTACCTCTGCCGCATATTGCTGCGTTTTCCAAGGCTGTCCAACGGCATTGAATAAATAGAGTGCATGATGGCTCGGCTCGTTACCATGCGCATACTGCCCAATCATTCCTGTACTAAAAATTGGAAGCTTGCTGGTGTCAGAAGGATGAAATGTAAACATGCTATCTAACTTCTGTCCAAAGCGCTCTTGTCCACCAACGAGTTTAATCAATCCAGGGATATCATGTTGCACAGACCAAAAATATTGCCATGCATTACTTTCACAAATATGCGCACTATATTCCTCCGCATCAAATGGGGTAATAAACTTACCATGGCTATCTCGAGGTTGCATAAATGAAGTAGCCGGATTATACACATTTTTATAATTTTGAGCTCTTGCAAAAAATGTTCCTGCAATCTCTTTCTTTCCCATCTTATCGGCCATCATTGCGATGCAATGATCGTCATAGGCATATTCAAGCGTTCTTGATAGGGACCAGTTTTCGGCATTGTATTCATCTTTGACATCATAAGGCACATAGCCTAGTTTCTTATACAGACCTATGCCCCGATAATTGTCAATATTAGCTGTGGCAACACAAGCTTCTAACGCTTTTGATGCATCAAAATCACCGATTCCTTTTAAATATGCATCTACAATGACAGGAATGGCGTGATTCCCAATCATCATATCCGTTTCACTCCCGTAAATATTCCATACCGGTAATCGGCCGTGCTGTTCATAAAAGGCGATGAAGGACTTAATCATATCATTTACTCGACTAGGGTCGATATACGTAAATAATGGATGCGAGGCTCTATAAGTGTCCCAAAGTGAGAACGTGCTATAATTGGTCCAACCTTCGGCCTGATGTACCTTCCGGTCAGCCCCCATATATGCACCATCAACATCACCGAAAATCGTCGGTGCTAACATGGAATGATATAACGCTGTATAGAACTTAACCTGCTCCTCTTTGTCTTTGGTCTCGATCGCTACCCTACCCAATTCGTGATTCCAATTTTGCTCGGCCTCCTTTACATAATAATCAAAGTCATCTTTTGGAACTTCTGCTTTTAAGTTTTTGGAAGCGCCTTCCATACTTACACCCGAAAGGGCCGTACTTAAAGTCACTTGTTCTCCAGCTGCTGTCTTGAAATCAAAACGTGCTTTGAATGCTGTACCAATGCGTTTTGCACTTTTTGCCGTTGTATCAGCGCTGGATAATATTGCTGAACTATCGATATGAACGGCCATAAAAGGCTTAGAAAACCGAGTTTCAAAATAAACGCGTTGGCCCCTTGCCCAGCCCTCCGAAAAACGATAACCACGAATAGTGACAGAATCAACCACTTCGATGTGCGAATCCGTGGTAGCATCCCAATTCATTGCTTTCTTTAAGTCTAAAAATACAGCAGACTCGGCTTTTGGAAAGGTATAACGTTGAATGCCGCAGCGTGCCGTTGCTGTCAGCTCCACATTTATATCGTAATCAGTAAGTTTTACCTGATAGTATCCGGCGTGAGCCTTTTCGTCTTTATGCGAAAATTTGGAATGTATACCTAAGGGAGCCGCGGCTTCATGATATGGTAAGGTAACCGGCATAAAAGATATGTCGTACAAGTCACCGGCACCAGTTCCACTTAAATGTGTATGGCTAAAACCAGAAATCGTACTGTCGGGATAAAAGTATCCGGAAATACGGTCCCAGCCGGGTAGTCCATTATCTGGGCTAAGCTGTACCATTCCAAAAGGTGACTGTGCTCCAGGATATGTATTGCCTGTAAAATCCGTTCCAATAAAAGGATTTACATATCCGACATAAGAAGTCTTATCGGAGTTTTTTAGTGAAGCACAACCAATTAAGGACAAAAGGCCTGCACAGACCGCATAATTAATATATTTCATCGTGTAGATCAGTTTTTCAGTTTAGTTTGCCTAATTATCTATTTCCAGTAACGATTAGAATATCCTTACTGTTGACCAAAGTTTGATGGTTGATTTTAAATCCATTGAATGGTTTTCCATCGATAACGATCTTTTTGATATAATCACCAGCACCCTCTTTTTGACGTCTTATCGTCACTTTGTCGCCGTTTGGATAATATTTCTTATCGAGCTGGATGGTCACTTTGTCGAATACAGGTGTTACAACGGTATAATCTGGTCTACCTGGACAAAAAGGATAGATTCCAATCATGTTCATTAAAGCCCATGTAGACATTGTTCCCGTATCGTCATTTCCCGGTATCCCCCCAGGACTGTTTGTAAAATGTTTCTCCAAAATTTCTTTAACCAATTTTTGGGTACGCCATTCTTCTCCTTTGATTTCTGAAAACACATGTGGATACAGCATATCTGGTTCGTTGGTAACATCAAAATACCCTTTATCAAACGTTGCCTGCAGTCTATCCACAAATTTTTGCTTTCCGCCCATCAATTTCACCAAACCAGGGATATCAAATGGTATGGCAAAACTATAGTTCCAGGCGTTACCTTCATGGAAACCATGATTAGGTTCAAAATTGGCGCCCATTAATGGGCTAAATGGACTTAAAAACTCGCCGTTAGGAAGAATAGGTCTGAAAGTCCCATACTCCGAAGAATAATAATGTTTATATCCTTGTGCTCGCTTAGCAAAAAGCTGGGCATCTTTGGTTTTCCCCAATGAACCAGCCAACTGCGCTAGATTCCAATCTGCAACATAATATTCAATGGCATGAGATACCGAATTATCGAATGAATCGCGCAGTGGAACATACCCATACTTCACATAGTCCGCATTGTCTGGTCTAATTTTATTCGTGGAGTCCGTAGTCGTTGCCGATTTCACAAACGCTTCATAAGCTGTATTGATATCAAAATCCCGAATGCCTTTCATCCATGCATCGACGATCACTGGTACTGCAGGGTCGCCATCCATAGTATAGCTTTCTCGGCTATACAACTCCCATTTGGGCATCCAACCACTTTCCTTATAAATATCGATCATGGAACGTATCATGCCCACTTGCTTATCGGGATAAACCAGTGACATTAAAGGCTGAACATTTCGGTACGTATCCCATAGCGAAAACACGGTGTAACGATTGTGATCTGCAACAAGTGTTTTCCGACTTTCCATTGCCGGATATTCTCCGTTTACATCCTGCAAGATATTTGGATGAATCATGGCATGATATAATGCTGTATAGAACACTGTTTTTTGGTCCTCTGTACCACCTTCTACCTGTATCTTTGACAATGCATTGTTCCAAAGCGAAGCTGCATTCTTTTGTATTTTTTCAAAGCTAAAGTCTGCTTGCTCAGCATCTAGATTTTTACGCGCATTCTCAACGCTCACAAATGATACGGCCAGCTGTACTTCTAAGCTTTCATTTTCTTTGAAATCAAAACTAAAATATGCGCCAAGATCATCGCCGGAAAGCTGATCGGTATAGTCCGTAAAAATTTTATATTTTCCGGCATCTTTATTCCAATCGTTTTCCCATTTTTCTCCGGCACGCTGGAATTTCCAATATCCTCTTTTTGACGGTTTTTTATTGACACGCATAACAAAGAAGATTGGATAAACAGCCTGATTGTTCGTGTAACAGAAGGAGCCCAACAATTTAGATCCCTCTATTTCGGTATCACTTACGTAACGAACTGTTGCTCCCGTTTCATTTGTTAAACCTTCGCCCAAATTAAGCAGGATATTTGCCTGTCCTTTTGGAAAAGTAAATTTAGAAACACCTACACGGGTTGTCGCTGAAACTTCGGTTTTGATACCGTATTTCTTTAACACATTGCTATAATACCCCGGATGGGCAACCTCCTGCGTATAGGTACTTCCATATTGATGATAATCAACCTCTAATTTACCTGAAGTTGGCATCAACAACAAACTTCCCATGTCTGGACATCCTACCCCACTTAAATTAACATGAGAAAAACCTGTAAAATAACTGTTGCTATGTTCATAGGGAGTAGACCACCATCTTGCATCTTTATCAAATGCATTAAGTGATGATCCCATTACATTAAACGGAGAAACATTCATCAAGCCGTTGGGAACCTGAGCACCCGGATTAGTTGTTCCATAATTGCTGGTACCGATAAACGGGTTGACATAGTCTGTAGGAAGCTTTTGGGCAGAAACGTTCTCCCAAAGAAATAATCCTAAAAGTAAAAAACGAATAGATTTGATCATATAATCTTGATAGACGCCATTGTTAATTGCTTTCATTCAAGCAAACACCATAGGCCGCGCATTTTAGCGTGTACCTACAATACTACAGATAATCGCAAAGATTTACAAATCTTATAAATGGTTATATCGATGATTTTACGTTTGTTAATAGGATTTAGCAAAACTATACATGTTAAGCAAAGAGATTTATGATTGTCAATAACAACAAAAGCCTGAAGTGGGGAACTTCAGGCTTTTACTAACTAACCAATTATTAACCTAAATTATGAAACTACTGATATAACGTCATCAAAAATGAGTTTCTTATATCAGGTCTCTTAGTTTAACCAAATTTTAACAAATCATTGTTATAGGTCAACTCGGTCTATTGAGATCTAGCAGTAAATATATTTTTTATTGATACAGTCCCCATTGTTTATTCGGGGTAGCGCCCATTTCTAAGACGAGCTCTCCTCCTTTTAGCAATTCGGAAGCATCAAAATAAAAGGTATTGAGCGGTTTTCCATTTAACGTTGCGCGTTGCACATATATATTTTTCTTATTTGCATTTTTCGCTTTGATAATAAACTGTTCACCTCTTCCATATTTACCATCCAATCTAATCTTAACCTCCTCAAAGAGTGGGCTTCCTATTTCATAAATTGGTTTGACCCTTGTTCCGCCATCGATCTGAAATAAACCAATAGCATTCATGATATACCAAGCACTCATTTGCCCCTGGTCTTCATCGCCGAGATAAGCATTCGAAACCCCTTGGCCATAATAGCGCTCACCTATAGAGCGGCTCCATTTTTGTGTCAACCAGGGCTTATTCAACCAATTAAAAATATAGGCAAAATGCATTGATTGCTGATTTCCCTGAACAACAGGATAATCCCAATATTGATCATTAGGGCCATTATAGCGCCATTTTTCACTTTCTGGAAATCCCCATTCCAATCGTTTTAAAAACACATCCTGTCCGATCATTTTAGCTAACCCAGGAATATCCTGTGGCACAAAAAAAGTCAGTTGCCATGCATTTCCTTCTACATAATGATGGTTAGCTCCCGATTTAAAAGGATCAAAATCTTTATACCATTCTCCTTTTGAATCCTTCATCCGAGCATAGCCACTACTGACATCTATCGCGTTTCTCCACCAGTTTCCGCGATCATTAAAATAATTGTACTCCTGCTCCTTTCCTAACGATTTTGCGAACTGCCCAACTGTCCAGTCGTCAAAACTATATTCCATTGAATTGGAAAACCGGCCCAAATCATAGGGAACGTACTTATATTTTAAATAGACATCCAAGTCCCTGTTACCTGCAAAACCACCTTCAAATTTCAATGGACTTGTTGTCTGCATTTTTTTAACAGCTTCAAATGCCTTTTCAGTATCGTAGTCTCTAATCCCCATCTGGTATGCCCCAACAATTAACGGTATTTCATGTTCTGCAACCATGACGGGAATATACTCCATTCCAGCCGGCCCTTTCGCCAGCCAGCCATTTGCGTCATACATCGCAAGTTGCGATCTAACCCATTTATTGGACCATTCCGGCGTAACCAAGTTCCAAAACTGATTTAAATTCCAAAAGGTATTCCAGAAAGCATCACAGCCTAAAGCGAGATCCCCTTTATGGGCTAAAGTTCGTATCACTTCATCCGAAGATCTCCATTGACCATTCACATCACTGAATGTGTTTCGGCTTGCCAAAGTGCGATACATGTTGGTATAGAATTTCTCTTTTTCAAAATAGTCTGAAGACTTTATCGCCAATCTACTTAAAAGTTCATCCCAAACTTTATGTTGATTTTCCACGACCCGATCAATGGACCATCCGAATGGCTCCGACAGTTCCGTTTTTAGATTCTCCTCTGCATTGGCTAAGCTCACATAAGAAATCCCTGTGCGCAGTTGTACAGCCTTATCTTTATGCACATCAAATTCCACGTACATTCCCGCAAATTGAGCGCTATCAGCAACCAAATCAGCCCGTTCAGTCAACCGATCATTATGCCATGTGCCATAGTTTATGATAGGTTTATCAAACTCCATCACAAAGTATACGACATAATCCTGTTTTGCATCCGTGGACCAAACGTTTTCAGATAATTGATTACTGTATCCCACAACCTTATAGTCAGAAACCTTTTTCAGCGAGAAATCTTTAATTTTATAATCATATTCTCCGTTAACCTTGAGATCAATCATGATACGTCCTGTGTCCGACTTATGATAGGTATATTGTTGAAAACTGGAACGTGTACCAGCCGTCAATTTTACGTCGATATCGTGATCAAGGAGATGAACAGCATAATATCCCAATGGAGCTTTTTCGCTGGTTTTATCTATTGCTGATCGATATCCTGAATTTGTACTGTACTGATCTCCGACCCGAGTCTTCAATTGACCTGCTGTCGGAAATGTTCCCAATCCAGCCATTGTCCATTCGTGAATATGGCTAAATGTACCAATAGATTCGATAGAAGGTTCATAACCTGCCTGCCAGCCAATATTTTGGTTATCTGGACTTATCTTTACCATGCCAAAAGGCATCCATGGTCCCGGGGCTATCATCCATCTGGAATGTGCTGCACCCATCATCGTGTTCACATAATCTGAAACTCCACCTAGTCTTTTTGGGCCCCGCTTGATTGTTGAAGACTGTATTAATTGCCCATTACAATAAATTTCATACTTACTCCATATATCCTTAGCGACATAAGGCATTGGTATTTCCAATTTCGCTGCACCTTTTTCACGTGTTTTCTCATAAATTTTCTTTCCATCTAAGACTACTTTCAACTGTTCATCATCTTTCAATTTCAAGAGATCAACCAACATATTTTGGACGGGTTTCCCTGCATTTAAGATCTCAAATTCAGCTTGCTGTACATTTTTAACAATTACAGAATGATTGGCTATTAGCTTTACTTGCTGTGGCCCCAGCAGTTTAAAGGAATCAAATTCAACCCAACCTCCCTTTATGACAGTCATGGTAATCTGATTTCCGCCTTTCTTAATGAGATCAGCTGGCAATGGTATATTTATCGTAGAATTTCCAGATTTTAAAGGATTCTCTAGCGGCTCACCATTTCCTGCTCCCCGCTCCACCTCAAAATTATAGGGCTTACCATTGATTACGATCTGTAGTGTAGGTTCATTTTTTGGATCACTATTGGCCAATTTAACCTGAAGTGTACACTGACCATTTTTTATACTATTGTTTAACACATAGTATAAATTCAAAAAATGTGTTCTCAGACCAGAAGTTCCTCCAGTCCCGCCCCATTCATTGGCCGGACCGGGCAATACATAGGGTAAATCCCTTGTTAAAGAAGATTGACCTATGATAAACGCATTGTCTTCATAACCAAAATCATGTTCCAAAAATTTCTTATATCCATTCGGGGACAAGGCAAATTCGCTGCTTGAACCGTCTGAATTTCCCAATTGCCATATTGTGTGCTCCTGGCCAACAACAGACTGAGCACACATGAACAACAGACCGGCGGCAAAAGAAAGTGAGAAACGTAATTTCATAAGTATCAGATTTTATAATTTTTAATTACATCAGTTGCTTTCCTCATAAAATGCACGAAACAATTCACAAAATACATCACATTGTACATACATTAATAATCTACAAAAACGTTTAAAAGCAAAACTTTAAGCACAATATTACTACAAAAAAAACAAATATCAAATGAATAAAATTAAAATGTATATACATACTGAAAGAAAAAAAATGAACTGAATCTAATTGACACAAGCTGGGAAAATGAAAGGTTTTGATTCTTGGATAGGAAAGTTAGGTCAATTTGTAGTTTGCGCCATATCGATCCTGTTTCCTAGTTTTCGGGGAAAAATTGTCTTTACTTAGAAAAGTGTTTCTACAGATTATTTATGATAAAAAAGCTTAATAGAAGGGTGCACATGGCAATAATTTACCTAGAGTTCATTATTCTAGGATTAAAACTTTGTCAAAACTCAAGCAAAGCAATAATTACTATTGGCTATTTGGATCTAATAAGTTATATTTATACAATTATTTGCTTTGAGACCTTAAAGATAAGAGTATTATCTTTTGTATTATCATCATAAACAATATTCTACACATTTGTGTAGAAACTTATTTCATTGCTGGATAGAGATTTAATATTTTAAACAAGTTCAACTATTAACGTTGACGATGATTACAAAGTAAGGATAGGAACGTAAAAAAGCCTATTACTAGCGTATAAATTGAGATTATGCCCTTATTTTTGTAACTTGCACGCCAGGACAACATCGATTTTACGTGGTATTCAAAAGCGATTGCGGATCATCTTTGTAATTTACACTATGAAAATTAAGATTGAAGATTTTTTCAAGCCGGTACAAGTTAAAGACGACTTTAGCAAAGATGATTATGAGATTGTCGAAGCCTTTATAAATTTTGCCAAATCCTTAAGCAGGTTAACCTACCAGAGTATATATTTAATTGACTATTCAAAGAAAAGCTTTTTATTTGTTTCTGATAACCCAATCTTTTTGTGTGGAAGCACTCCTGCGGAAGTCATGCGGGAAGGCTATTACCACTATGTGAATAATGTCCCTGAGAGCGATTTACATTTACTAAAAAAGATCAACGACGTTGGTTTTGACTTTTTTGGAGATTTGGATGCCGAAGATCGCTTAAAATTCTCGATATCTTACGATTTTCATTTAAAACAACCTGGAAATAAACCACTATTAGTAAACCATAAACTAAAACCTCTGCTCCTGGATAAATTTTCTAACCCCTGGATCGCGCTCTGCTTGGTTTCTATATCTTCACATGCAAACTCGGGAAACATTAGATTTAAATCTGATGAGGATGGGAAACAGTTTGAATATGATTTGGATAAAGATATTTGGGTAGAAACTCCTCGCATTAAATTGAAACCCCGTGAAAAGGATATTCTTCTTTTTTCCGCACAGGGTCTTACTATGGATCAAATAGCAGATCGACTTTATGTATCAATTGATACAGTAAAATTTCATAAAAAACAAATATTTTCAAAACTGAAAGTTAAAAGCATTACAGAAGCTACAGCATTAGCAATTGAACTATCTCTTTTCTAATGTTATTCACTATTTTTTGCACATAACAGCATTAGTTTAGACATCTCAACAAATTTTTGAATATCGACCTGGTTTCCCATACTAAATTGGGAATATTTATTTTTCTCAATAAAAGTGTCCAGCCATTCTGATTTAATATAGATCGGTAATGTCTCAGAATAGAGGTAGATAATTGGATCACCAAGTTCAAAAGATTCTATTTCTAATTTTCGAAGCGTATTTACCACCTTTCGATCACATTCCGCAATGACTAGTCCGCTACCAAGGCTATAAGGGCCATAAAATGCGTCAAAAAGCATCTTTTTCAGAATATTGATCCGATTACCTATTATCTTTCCAGAAATTACGAAACGCCCAATGTGCCAAAAATTCTTTACATGCGGAATTAACAAACTTTCTGTCTCGATATCAAATAATTTCTGAATCGGCAAACTCGTTTCCTTATCCCAAAATGTAATTCTAATGGATGCCTGAATACAGTCATCAAGCTTACTTCGAAGCACATAATAAATGGAACGATCAAAAAAAATCTGATCCTCTCCTATCAATGACTCAAAGTCAAACGCATATTCCTCTTCGGAATAACTATCCAGTTTGTAATGCTGCTGAGTCGTTACTAAATAAAAATGAATAAGTTCAGGAAGTTCGTTTTTATTAAGCTTGGTAAAATAATAATTTTCAGGCGTCCAGTTCATGCAAATGTTATTCGATATGCAATTATAAAAATAAAGACTTTTCGTTTAAATTCCCACATAGACAAATTTACTACACAAAAGTGTAATGGAACGAATGTTTTTTTCAATTATATTAAGTTCAACTAATCATTGATAAATAATAGGAATCTGGAAAGAATTTTACAGGTTTAGATGTCGCTAAATTAAATACGATATGACTAACCATTCCCGATAATAAATACAGACCTAATGATAACTGCGGAGGAGAAGACTTCAGCGCTATTTTACCATATTCTACCAAAAATTCCTCAAACCATTTCGTTTCTATTCCCTTTGTTTTTAAACTTTCTACAATAAATTTACCGACATTTAATTCAAATGTCTTGTGAGCCTTTTCCAGTGAATGTAAATTAAGACCTTCAGGTGGAAGAACTGTTAAAAATCCTGCCCAGCCCAAATTATAAGGATGTACTACCGGTATATTTCTTTTCGCCATATACTGGTCAAAAACAAAAGGAATATCAGAAGAAAAATCCAACGCATTAATGGCAACCTTATGGTTAATATCGATATTATATAGATTATCTTTGTTAATAAATTCAGAAAACACGGTTATTTTGGCTTGCGGGTTAATTGAATTTAAACGTTCCTGCAAAGCAAATACTTTCTTAATACCAATATCCTTGCTTGTGTAATTTTGTCTGTTTAGATTTGTCAATTCGACAACATCTCCATCGGCAATTGTCAAATTTTCGAAACCCATACGCAATAAGCACTCTGCAATGTAACTACCTATTCCACACCCTCCTATCAGCACAGGAAAGTCTTTGATACGTTGTTGATCCTCTTCTTTAATATGTATGTTATTTCGAATATACCTCAAATCCATATATAATCTTTCAATAATTTTGTATCACATAAAGATAGAATTATAATTTATATTATTATTAAAGAAATTGCTAAGTAAATTTTATAGTTACGTAGCAGCAATTAGCAATGATCATGCTTAATTTAGCCAACTATCCTTTGTTTCTATTTTCATTCAAAATGAATACCTTTAATAAAATCAACGTGTAAAAATGTATAATACAAGAATATATCGCATGTCATTTGCTGGTGTATACCCGCTTTATATACAAAAGGCCGAAAGAAAAGGACGCACAAAAGAAGAGGTCGACGAAATCATTTTCTGGCTTACCGGCTATAACCCCATATCGTTACAGCAAACGATTGACGATAAAATTGACTTTGAACATTTCTTTAAAGAAGCACCTTGCTTAAACCCGAATGTTTCAAAGATCTCTGGTGTAATCTGTGGCTATCGCATTGAGGATATTGAAGATCAGCTGGTTCAGAAGGTTCGTTATCTCGATAAATTAATTGATGAACTGGCCAAAGGTAGATCCATGGAAAAAATTTTGAGAAAGTAAGCCCTGCTACGATTTGTAAATAGCGCGTACTTACTATTCCAATGCATAGATGGCACCATCAGCCGAACTAAAATAAAGCCGATTTTCATCAATCCAAATTGTTGAAAAGATACTTCCCATCTGCAGGTAGTCTGCAAATAGTCTTGTAATATCATCCTCATATTTTTGTTGCAGATCAGCGCGGAGCACATTTTCATCATTTATAAACAACGGCCTGTTCTTTTTACTCGACTCCGTTTGAAAAACAGGCACAACTTCTCCGTTTTTTATATCCAATCTATAAATTACACCATCCAGCGTTCCAAAAAAAGCCTCATTACCTATGATAGTGGCACTGCTAAATGTGTTTAAGGGCACTTTAGGTTCAACTATTTTCACACCGTCCATTCTATTTAAAACAAGTATACTATAGGAATCCGACATGGTTACGACAAGCTTATCGTCAAAAATACTAGGAACACTCGTCCAGCTCCCTGGTTGATGATATACCCAAAAACCACTTCCATTCTCGATATTAAGCGCATATACATTAAAGTCACGAGCACCAAAATAGACTGTACTGTCGGCGACTGCTGCATGGAACTGAATCTCGCCTTTTGGAAAATAACGTTCGCCAAGCGTTTTAAACTTCCAATGAAGGGTACCATCTTTTTTCAAACAATAAAAATAACCATCAAAACTACCAATGAAAAAACGCTGTTGTGTCAACGTTGGGGCTGCATGCACAATACCTCCAGTCAGGAATTTCCAAACAAGTTTTCCCGATTTAGCATCTACGGCATAAACATGATGATCTCCAGACCCAAAATAAACTACATCATCTGCAACCGCAGGAGATGAGAGGAAATAGTCCCATACATCATAACTCTTTTCACCATCGGTTGAAAACTGCCATAATTTTCGACCTGTTTGGACATCCAGGGCATACAAGTAGCCATCAGTGCTTAAAAAATACACTGTTCCGCCATCAATGGCAACAGTCGACCGAATTTCACCGGTAGTTTTATACTTCCAAAGTATATTACCGCTCGTTTTATTCAATGCGTAAAGATTACTGTCGCAAGACCCGACAAAAACGATATCCTTCCAAACGACGGGCGAAGAAAACAACCTTCCCTTTGTTTTGAATTTCCATTTCAACGCGGGATTTAACCTAATGTTGGATTGTGCTGTATAATTTTGGCGATCTAGGCCTTTAGCCAGCTGCTGCGCCCGTAATTGACAAAAACATCCCACTGCAATAAATAGGATAATAATTTGGCGCCAATCATATTTTAGTCCAAACATCGATTTACTTTTATTCAGGTTATATTATTGATAGATAAGGTATTTTTCCCTAGTCTTTCTATAATTACTTAGGCCCGGCTCCCAGCTTTTTCGGATTTCTTCTTCCGAAACACCGGCTTCAATTTGCTTGCGAAATAAACCCACGCCCACCAGCTTTTCGATACTGCCAATCTGTTTCGAAAATGATTGATCAAAAAACTTGTCTTTTTCCGGAGAATTCCGATACAGCGCTATCATCCAGGATAGGTTTATTTTTTTGCTATCTACTAGCTGCTGCAGATCATATTTACGCAGGTCTATTCCATAACATTCTTCATTCATAAAAAGTGGCGATTCACTCATCCCTTTTTTACTGACGGGAACAAATGAAAAGTCATATATACCCTTATAGATTGGACTACCGATCACAACAAAGGGATAATCGGTGCCTCTACCATGATTCACTTTCACACCTTCAAAGAGGCAGATACTTGGATATAAGAGTATGCTTTGTTCCGTATTTAAATTGGGCGAAGGATTGACTGGTAACTTATAAAGCATACTATGATCATAATCTGCTACAGGAATAATCTTCAATTTACACTTCTTTTTAGTACTCATCCAACCTTCTCCATTGATCATCTGGGCAAATTCAGCTGTAGTCATCCCATGTGCAATAGGAACAGGGAATTGCCCAATACCCGACTTATATTCTTCCTCCAAAATAGGACCGTCAATTAGATAGGCATTGGGATTGGGCCGGTCTAAGATCAAGAGCTCCTTATCATTTTCTGCGCAAGCTTCCATAATATCCCGAAGGGTATTAATGTTGGTATAAAATCTCACCCCCATATCCTGCACATCATAAATAAACAGATCGATATCTTTTAGATCCTTCGCTGTTGGCTTTTTCTTATTCCCGTATAAAGAGACAATAGGAATTTTGGTTGTCGGATCGATTTCGTCCCCCACTTCAGTTCCATTACTTGCATTGCCTCGAAATCCGTGCTCAGGTCCAAAAATTCTCACAATCTGAACCCCGCGCGCGAGTAGACTATCAACAAGGTGTCTCCCTTTAATAACCGTAGATGGATTTCCCAATATTGCAATACGTTTATTCATTAAATAAGGAAGATAACGCTCGGTTTGTTCTGCTCCAGTTTGTATACGATCATTACAATAATTCAACGAGATCTGTGCAGTTACATTTCTGAACAGGAATAGAGTCAAGATAGAAATGAGCACTAGTTTCATATTCATTTGGTTTATAATATTAAAATATAGCCCCTGAGCATCAGGCTATTTATCTGATTGCAAAAACTAAACTAAGGATAAAGCTTTATTTTAGCAAATCATTTGTTAAAATTGATAAACAAGTTTTATCCAGCTACCTTTGGAATATTATTGGGAGCATGATTTGCACATGAAACAATAGATGACATTCATAAGCTGTGGCATACTAAATTTTATAATAATAATTGATAATGGAAAAGCAGGTAAATGCGGGTGAATTTGTAGATCGTTTTATGACAGGTAGTTTGGAGCATCTTCGCTACCAGCAATCGCCGATCAAGATATTCCAGCTCAGTGAAATCGCTCCTTATATTAAATTCCCTACCCCACCTATTTTCTTGGGCTATAACCTGCTTGTTCATATCACTGAGGGTTATTTTAAACATCAAATTGGAGCTAAGGAATATGTCGTAACAGCTCCAGCAATTCTTATCAGCAATTACGGCAATATCTCAACAATAAAGTCGGTCGATAAATCTGCGAAAGGCCATTGCGTTTTAATAAACGACAATGCAATGACTTCCATATTCCGGGAACAGGAGATTTTGAATATCTTTAATATCTCACCCTTACTGAACTTAACGGCGCGAGACAGCAGCGATCTTCAAGAGCTTTTCAGATTACTTTATGATGAATTGCTTTCGGAATTACCTTATAAAGAACTATTTGAAAATTTATTAAAATCTGCAATTCTAAAAATTATCAAGCTATCTTCATCCAACCTAGCGCTCAATCGGAGACAGGAAATTGCTATGATGTTCAAACAGCTGGTGCACAAAAACTTCAAAAAGCAAAAAAATATTTCATTCTACGCGGATAAACTCGCGGTATCTACAAACTACCTTAATCGGTGCGTATTTTCTGTATTCAAAAAATCGTCGAAGGAACTCATTCTTGAAGTGCTGATTATGCACAGTCAATTTCTATTGTTTGAATCCACTAAAAGCATTGCAGATATCTGTTATGAATTGGATTTTTCTGATCCCTCTTATTTCTCGCGGCTTTTCAAAAAAATAGTTGGCGTTTCTCCTACTTCTTATCGAAACAGAGCAACTTAGGTTTTCAATATGCACGATTTGTCCTATCTTTTATACTGAAGTACACAAGAGAATCAAATTGATTGGAGTTATTTTTGTGTAAGTGATTGAAGCAAAAGAGAATTTTTGGTCAACCGGCAGTTCTTCTTCATGTTTCAATTTACATTGTTCCATCATTTAATTACATATTTAAAGATGCTTAAGGTTTCAGAACACAACAATATAACCCAAGATTTCGATTTGTTTATTGCGGATTTTAAAACTAGGCTATCAAGCTTATTTAATAAAGAGTATGATTATAACTCGCTCAGTTTAACGCGTGGGCTACCGCCTGAGTTTTTAGCTGAGATCATGAAAATGCAACCCTTGTCGGTTGCTATCCCAGAACACCACGGTGGCCGGGGACTTCATGTAAAAGAATGTTTGGGTGTACTGGCAGCTGCTTCTTATGAATCACTATCTTTATCGCTAATCTTCGGGATTAATATTGCGCTATTTTTGGAACCTTTTGCCAAATACGGCAACACCTTACTTCAAGAGCGGGTATTCCATCAATTTTTGGAAAACCAGGCAATGGGAGGATTAATGATTACCGAACAGGCTTACGGCAGTGACGCACTCAATATGCGAACATCTTACGAACAAAAGGACGATAAGTACTATATAAAAGGTGAAAAACACTGGCAAGGTCTTACTGGAGCTGCAGACTTTTGGCTCGTGACAGCACGCAAGAAAAATGAAAATGGAGAACTGGTGCGGGATATAGATTTCTTTGTCACAGAAAATGCCGTCGAAGAACAAAAGATTGTTGTTACAAAGAAATACAATAGCCTTGGGCTCTATGCGATTCCTTATGGTGTGAACAACATCGACATTAATGTACCCGCGGATCACAAACTAAACCCGGAAAGTACAGGAATTAAATTGATGTTAGATACCCTCCACCGCAGCAGATTACAGTTCCCAGGAATGGGGATGGGTTTTATAAAGCGGATGTTGGATGAGGCCATGACACATTGTTCCGAACGCCGTGTAGCAGGTATTAGTTTAAATGAATTAGACTCTGTTAAATTTCAGTTGTCGCGCATACAGGCTGCATTTACCTTGTGTTCTGCAATGTGTTCATACAGTGTCTCGATCAGCTCTATCCATAATGACCTTTCAGCCTATGGTGTAGATGCCAATAGTGTGAAAGCATTTGTGACAGACTTAATGCATGAAGCCGCGCAAATATGTGTGCAATTATCCGGTGCTAATGGCTACAGGTTAGACCATGTTGCCGGTCGTGGCCTCATAGACAGTAGACCTTTTCAAATCTTTGAGGGGTCAAATGAAATGCTTTATTCTCAAGTTGCTGAAGCGATCGGTAAACTTATGCGCAAAACCAAAGAAAGCAACTTATTGTCTTTCCTAAAAAAATATAGCTCAACTGAATTTGCAGCACCGTTTTTCTCATCAATCTTAAATTTTGACTTTCCGCTACAGCCGAAACAACGTGAACTGGTTACCCTTGGAAAGATAATCGCCCGCGTCATTTGTTTTCAGTATGTTTTACAAATTAACAATGCCGGGTTCAATGATAAGATGACAGAAATAACACGTCAACACGTGAGCATGGATATTTATATGTTGGTAGGCCAATTATCAAATAACAATAATGCCGAACCACTTATGAACTATGACGATAACACGGATTGGATGAAGTTCACTTCTTAATAAGGAGTGACTACAGAATCAATCTAGTCAGTAAGTTTCAATAAAAGCAAGATGCCACTTCATAGGAAGTGGCATCTTGCTTTATATTGCTGAAATATCCCATTCCCACACACTATGATAGTGCCCTATCGACTCGGTATAGGCAATAAATTCTCGGTAAAACGGATGTGAACCTATTGTAGCACTATCTCCAATAACAACCAATTTCTTCTTAGCCCTAGTCATTGCCACATTCATCCGGCGAACATCAGACAAAAAACCAATCTGCTGTTCAGCGTTACTTCTGGTCAAACTGATATAAATAACATCCTTCTCCTGTCCTTGAAAACTGTCTATTGTCTGTATTTTAATCAAGTCGTTAAAAGGTCGTAGCGCTTCTTCCCCATCCAATATCTCCTTCAATAAAGTGGCCTGCTTTCGATAAGGTGCAATCACCCCGATGCTCAGGCTTTCATTTAGGCTCAAGGAAGCTTTCCAAGCCCCAATATGGTCGTTCAGATGGGCTTTAATAAAATGAGCTTCTCCAATATTGAAGATTGCGCCGTCACTTTCCGTTTCTTCAAACCCCGCTCCCGCTGTATCGATAAATAAGACCGGTTCGGTATCCACTGCTAAGCTCCACTGTGCCACTGTACTATCTGCTCTCAACAAACCATTATACAAGGCTGCGGACGGGTATTCCATAATTTGTTCATTCATGCGATACTGCACATCTAACAAAGAAACTAATTGCGGATTATGGTCCACCAATTTTTCGAATAATGTATGGCTCAGGCCATGGTGAGATACCCTACTAGATTTTACTGTTGGAGGTAATTGATTGTGATCACCGGCCAAAACAAGCCGATGTGCCTTTAATATCGGTATCCAGCAAGCAGGCTCCAATGCTTGTGCGGCCTCATCAATAATGACTGTTTCATAGCTACGATTGCGAATAACCTCATGATTCGATCCAACCAAAGTTGCAGTGATTACCTGCGATTTATCCAAAACATCTGCACTGATAAAATCTTGAATCTTATCGACATCTTTTCTGATTCGATGGGCCTCATCAAACAATGCTTTTCTTTGCTCCCGCTCAGCCTTCCCAAAATTACGTTTATATTTTTGAGCCATCTCTGTATACGTCCGCACTTGTTTTTGAAGTGTTTTAATATCCTTATTTGCGGGATGTCGATCAATCTTTGCATCGAGTGTCAACTCTTGAAGATGTTCCGAAACCTTAACAGGGTTTCCTATTCTTGTTACTGCAATTCCAGCAGCGTCTAAACGTTCGGTTAACAGATCAACGGCCGTATTGCTCGGCGCAACAACCAATACTTGCTTGTTGTATTGTTTTAGCAATGCGCTCACGGCCTGAACCAATGTTGTTGTTTTCCCTGTCCCCGGCGGCCCATGCAAAAGAGCCACAGTACTTGCTTCCAATAGCTGTTGGATGGCTTTATTTTGCCCTGTATTTAAGTTGGGATGCTCAAAGAATTTTCCAATAGATTCAGTTGGAATCACCTCTTCACCGATTAATCTTCTCACAAAACCACCTTGCTTTGCATCACGGCTCAATTCCTTTCCTTTCTCCAATGCATTGAACATCTGCCGATAGGAATACTCATCAAATAACAAATCAACACCAAGCTTTCCTCTTCTGCTCCATTCTGGAAGTTCATCGACACGAAATGAAATTCGCATCCCATCCCTATTGATCGAAGATATGATGCCCTCTATTCGATCTCGGTCGGGATCGTGATTTGAGAACAGACAAACTGGCATACCAAAGCGAAACTTATGTTCGACCTCATAATGATTTGTTCGATTTAAATTAACGGACAAATAGTCTCCTCTTCCGAGCTCCGTATCTGTTATCTGAATCGGAAACCAGGTGACACCTTGCATTCTTCGTTCATTCAAACTACTTTTCAACAACAAGTTTTCATGTTGTAATCGATCAAATTGCTGCTCTTCTTGTAATAAAGTAATAAGCTCGTCGAAATAATTCATCGTGTAATATACATATTGCTCAAGCACAAAATAACTGTTTTTTTACGTATTTGGACCATTTGGTTTTTAATTCATCCCATCTTTTGTCAAATTTTATAAAGCAAATTGATATGCTTCAAAAGAAGCAATGGATCTGGCCGTAAATTCGTATTTTTTTACTATAATTGGGAAAGAGAGCGTTTTCCAATCAAAACATCCATAAATCAACAATTAGATGAGCGAAATATTCTTACACGACAGCGAGCAGCAATGGACAGACCTGGGCGAAGGCGTTATGCGAAAAATACTCGTTTTTAATGATGAACTCATGCTCATGAAAGTTCGTTTTAAAAAAGGGGCCATCGGTACACTTCATCAACACCCCCACACACAGATTTCTTATGTGAGTGCGGGAAAATTCCGATACCATATTGATGGTGTCGAAAGGATCCTAACTGCAGGCGACTCTTGTATCATTTATTCACAATTGATTCATGGATGTGAATGTCTTGAAGAAGGAGAACTGATCGATTCGTTCACGCCTTATCGCGAAGACTTTGTTCAGTCTACCTAAAAAATGTATTAATAAGGTCTTGAAAAAATAATAATCATTTTGCTCTAACGTTAATGCAATAACATTCAAAAATATGATCTCACTTCTTTCTCCTCATATTCGCGCAACATTTGCTGGTGTATGCCTGAGCATTGGTTTACTCGGTCTTTCCCCATCTCTACAAGCGCAAGAAAAGCCTCTTTTAATAGAGAAGATAAATCCGCAACTGTATCTTTACACGACCTTTAATACATTTGAAGGGACCAAATATGCTGCTAATGCGGTATACCTAATTACAAAAAAAGGCGTTATCCTTTTTGATACACCATGGGATTCCACACAATATCAACCCTTATTGGACAGTATCAAACAGAAACATAATTTACCCGTCATTGCTGTTTACGCGACACACTGGCACGAAGACCGGGCAGGTGGCTTTGCTTATTACAACCGCATTGGAATTCCAACCTATGCAACAAAAATGACGAACGAACTGCTAAAAACAAATCACAAAGCCCAGGCCACTCATCTTGTTTCCACCAATAAAACCTACAGCGTCGGCGGACAATCTTTTGTTTTGAACTTTTTTGGTGCCGGACACTCCATGGACAATGTTGTTGTCTGGTTTCCCAAATATAAGATCCTAGACGGTGGTTGTTTTATAAAAAGCTCCGAAGCCCAAGATCTAGGATTTACGGCAGATGGGGATATAAAATCCTGGAAGCCATCCCTAGCGAGGTTATTGGCAAAATATCCCGAAATTAATATGGTTATTCCTGGGCACGATGCCTGGAAAGATAAAGGTCAGATAAAGCGAACCGAAGCGCTGCTTACAGGAGGACACTAATACATTGTTCATATCCTCCAGTACGCCTGTAAACTCTCTTGTTTTTCAATAGGATAAAAATATCTTTAAGGAACCAAATAGATAAAACCATTGATTATAATGCATTTAGATCGTCAAAAAAAAGCAACTAGATAACAGATCTACAAAAAACAGTAGAAAAATAAAAAAGAGGCTTAGTTTATCCAAAAAAGTACTATCTTAGCGACACCAAATAAAGCAGGGGCATTAGCTCATTTGGCTAGAGCGCTTCGCTGGCAGTGAAGAGGTGATCAGTTCGAATCTGATATGCTCCACAAAAAAAGGGTACTTAAGTACCCTTTTTTTATTTTTAATCGACCAATTTTGACAGCAAATTCTTATTTATAAGAGTTTACAGATTTAGAAATTTTCCAGGTTCCGTTTTCTTTAACAAGTGTGATCAGATCTGTTTTAGCAAAACCATCAAATTGCATCGTAACTTTCGCTATTGCATAATCAGGTAATTCTTCAACGATCTGTGTTGTTGTTCTGCAGTTCATCTTGATTCCTTTTTGTTTTTTCAAAAATTCAATCATCTCATGACGGCTATGTTTCAAATCTTGTTTACCGCAAATTTTCTGGTCAAAATCAGCTGTAAAAAGCTTGTCCAAATTAGCTACCTGACCTTCGGTCATTGCTCCAACGTATTCATCGATGGCTAAATCAGCAGTAATTAAATTGCGTTCTTCTGGTTTAACTGAAGCCATTGAGCAAGTAGAGATTGCAATCATTGCCGCTGCTACAAATGTTTTTACTAAAGTTTTCATATCTTTTTCAATTTTATAATGTATTAGTATATTTTCTTATTTTATTGTCGCTTACTATATAAATTTGTTGCGTACTTTTTTTATTTATTTTCTGATTCAAAGTTAAGACAACTCATATATTGATTTCATTACATTTAGATTAACATTACATTAAAATCGGTAAATGATATTTTTTTCTAGGCGAATGAAATTTCCAATCAATTCTCTTTATAGCCAAAACGTGACAGAATGAATAAATTATTGGTTTGAATATTGTTATTCTATCTATTTCCTGCTAGATTGCATTCTTTCATGACACACTACGATAGCGCATATATTTTTTATATTAAATGTTCTATTTTGATGGTTCTACTTGTACTTGCCGATACTGCATATGCACAACGTCCCGTCAATGAAATAGAAACTACCAAACATCTCGCTGATACAAGTAAACAACGGGACCTGATTGATATTGGAAAAGAAATATTACATATCAAGCCACCCCAAACAGTCGATAGTACAGGAAAGAAAATCTATTTTTCCTTTTTACCCTTTTCAACAAATGTTCCTGGAGGCGGACATGCTTTAATTACAAGTACAACCGCAGGCTTTTATTTAGGAGATCGTTCCGATACCTATATGTCCAAAATGACATTTACGCCCTACACAAATTTTGGAAAACGATTTGGCCTGCCAATCCGTTCTTACATCTGGTTAAAAGAGAATACATGGGTGATTGATGGGGATATCCGTCTACTAAAATATCCGCACGAAACTTGGGGAATTGGCAAAGAGCATCATGGTGATCAGCAGATTAATTTAGATTACACCTACTTTCGTTTATACCAACATGCATTAAAAAGAATTCATGGAGGCCTTTTTATGGGCATTGGTTATGACCTGGATTATAGAATGAATATTAAGTCTACGAGCAATACCAAGCTCGAAGACTACACTTCCTACCCTTATGGAACAGATTTAAAAGACAATACCATGTCTTCAGGAGTCAGCTTCAATTTAATTTACGATACGCGCGCCAATTCGATCAATACCTGGTCGGGTAACTATGCCAATTTACAGTTCCGTGTAAATCCGACATTTTTAGGAAGCGATCAGAACTGGAAATCGCTATTTCTCGAAGTTAGACGATACCATAGGCTTACCCAAGACAGAAATCGCCAAAATATGATTGCCATAAGGAGTTTCTTCTGGACGGTATTTAATAGTAAAGCGCCCTATCTTGATCTTCCGAATTTAGGATGGGATCCATACAATAGTTCGGGAAGAGGCTTTCCAGTCAGCCGCTTTCGTGGCAAATCACTTTACTATTTAGAAACGGAATATCGTCGTGATATCACCCAAAATGGCTTATTTGGATTTGTTGCATTTATGAACTTTACCACATTAAACGGACCAAAGAATTCCATGTTCGAAGACTGGAACGTCGGCACTGGTGCTGGTGCACGAATTAAATTTAACAAAAACTCGGGCACCAACATTGGAATCGACTATGGTATCAGTAAGAATCACCGCGGCGTTAGGCTCACCTTGGGTGAGGTCTTCTAATTTCTAACTTAAATGATAGCTCTGGTTTTTAAACTCCATTGACGCATAGTACTGATATTTCCTATTGTCCAAGGGATAATCCCAACAGCCCATACGATGGTAGATTTCACCACCAAATCCTGTTTTGAAACGATAAAGGCCATATAAAGGGTGTGAAGGATCTGCCTGTGGCGATACTCCAAAGAAATCATATTCCGTACAGCCTTTTTCTTTCGCAAGCTGCATCGCACGCCATTGCAAAGCGTATGTCGCCATATAATTACGATTTTCGGAAGCAGAAGCTCCATATAGATAAGTCCCCCGATTTGCCGCAATTACCAAAAACATAGCGGCCAAAGGCTGGTTATCCACTTCGGCTACTAAAAGATATACATCTGCGGGAGATAATGTATCACTTGCCCTTGCAGAAAGAACGATCTTAAAATAGCTTATATCATGTAAAAAAAAGTTGTTTCGAAGAGCTGTCTGCCGATAAAGCTCATACCAAACCGCCAAACTTTCAAGCCCCAGCGAACGCACACGTACTCCTTTTCGCTCTGCTAAATTGATATTATATCTCGTCTTAGATTTCATATTTCCAAGCAACATATCCTCACCCTTTCTAAGATCCATAAAAATAGTATTGGAAGGCAGTATATCTGTATTGGCTTTATGAAAGTTCCAGTTTTCTGTATTAAAATTAAAGCGCATTTCCTGAATACGTTTCTCCGGTACCCCTAGCCAGTTACCATGAAGATCATAACAATCATCCTCTTTAGCCCAATGTGATTCCCAAGATAGATCATAGCGTATCATTATACAATTTGGTGGCAGATGGGAACGTAAGCTCTCCGATAACTGTTCTAAAAAATAGCCCTGGTTTTCATCTGAAGGTTCAATCTCAGGCCCATAAGGTACATAGGCAATGCTATGTTCCTGATCTATGGCTTGTATGATAATTAATAGATCGCCGATAAAATAGGTATCGTCTTCGACCCCAACATACAGATCGGATTGTTTGGATTTAAAATTAAATGCCTTGGATTGTATACCTTGCATTTTTTTTACTGCAGACCAATAAGCAGTTTGTTGAATAATACCTGTTTTATAAAGCCCACTGATTTCTTTGTCACTAATGTCTGCTATCATGATATTTTACTATTTAATAGGGTTGTTTTTATAAGATATGCTCAAAATAACCACAATTTTAACACCCAAAAACGGCAAACATAGCCAAAATGTTTGGTTAAGCACACATGCATTTGTCACTTTGTTGTTAATTTCAAGAAATAGAGAAAAACAGGCATTTAAAGTAGCTTTTTTACATTATTTAACGCTATAATATCCGTATTTGAATTGTTATTTTGACCTAAAATTTAAGATATTTGTAGCTTAACAATTCAAATACGATGGACAATAAAGCGATCTCAAAAATTTTCAAATTATGTAGCCAATTGATGGAGCTTCACAACGAAAATCCTTTTCGAACAAAATCCATTGCAAGTGCCTCTTTTAAGTTGGACAAGCTACCTTTCCGTATTGAAGAGGCCAGTCTTGAAGATTTGAGTGCACAGCCAGGAATAGGAAAAAGTACGGCTGAAAAAGCCAAAGAAGTTGCCGCTACAGGAACTTTCAAAGAGCTTGAGGATCTTATTGAAAACACACCATCCGGTATTATTGAAATGTTAAATATTAAGGGCCTTGGCCCTAAAAAGATTCAAATTATCTGGAAAGAACTCGAGATTGAAAGTGTGGGCGAATTACTTTACGCCTGTAATGAAAACCGTCTCGTAGAAGCAAAAGGGTTTGGTCTTAAAACGCAGGAAGACATCAAAAAATCCATTGAGTTTTCTATTTCCAACAAGGGATGGTTTTTATATGCAAAAGTACTTCCACTGGCAGAAAAATTTTTCAACGAATTGAAATTGCATTTCCCTTCTTCGCTGCTGTCATATACAGGAGATTTCAGAAGAAAATGCGAGGTTTTGAGTACCGTAGATCTTTTAATATCGGAAAGTATAGACAACGTCGAAAAATTCCTCGATGGATTTACTTTAGTGGAAAAAACAGAAAACTCCATAGAACTGACCGATGAATTGGGGTTTACTTTCAAAGTATTCAGTAGTAATATCAATGATTTTTATCGCGACCTGGTTCTTAGTACTGGATCCACTGCACATCTCGATCTTCTATTTAATATTCTACCGGATCTTCCTTCACTTTCCAGTGAAGAGGCCATTTACCGTAACTTGGGTTTAGATTATATTGAACCCGAATTACGAGAGGGGTTGAATGAAATAGTGCAGGCTCAAACGCATTCACTGCCAAAGCTGATTCAATACAAAGATCTCAGGGGAACACTCCACAATCACTCCACCTATAGTGACGGCGTACATAGCCTCGAGCAAATGGCATTACATTGTAAAGATGTCCTGGGGCTAGAATATTTGGGTATATGCGATCACTCGCGAACGGCAGTTTATGCCAACGGCCTCTCCATTGAGCGATTGGAGCAGCAGTGGAATGAGATTGCGACATTAAACGAAAAATTGGCTCCATTCAAGATTTTCAGGGGAATTGAATCTGATATTCTAGCTGACGGTTCATTAGACTATCCCGATGAGGTGTTGGCTAAGTTTGACTTCGTTGTCGCCTCCGTACACTCCAATCTGAAAATGGACGAAGACAAAGCCACAACAAGACTAATCAAAGCGATCGAAAATCCGTATACAACAATCTTAGGCCATCCAACAGGAAGACTATTATTAAGTAGAGCCGGATATCCCTTAGATTTTAAACGGGTAATCGATGCTTGTGCGGCAAATGGCGTTGTCATTGAGATAAATGCAAATCCTTTACGATTAGATCTGGATTGGAGATGGCACCGTTATGCAGTAGAGAAAGGAGTTTTACTTTCCATCAATCCCGATGCCCATCGTACAGAGGGATTGCACGATATGCAATATGGTGTATTGGTGGCGCAAAAGGGTGGTTTGCAGGCAAGCAACTGTTTGAATGCATACGCGCTAGATGCCATAACGACCTATTTTAATAAGAAAAAACAAGGCTAGGGTATGTCGAGTAAAACAAATGCTGTTCGGCTGTTGGACACAGCAAAAATTAAGTATGAACTCAGAGCATATGAGGTAGACGAACAGGACGTCAGTGCTGAGCATGTCGCCGAAACCCTAGGTTTGTCACCCGAAACGCTTTATAAAACCCTGGTCTTAAAAGGCAACAAAGATCCTTATATTGTTGCCGTAATTCCCGGAAACGCACAGCTCGACCTTAAAAAAATAGCGAAGGCCTCTGGGAATAAAAACTGCGAAATGCTCCCAATGAAAGACCTTTTAACGGTGACCGGCTATATTCGTGGTGGCTGTTCACCTATTGGCATGAAAAAACAGTTCCCAACCTTTATTGAAGAGGCCGCACAATTGGAGACAGCGATTTCGGTAAGCGCAGGAAAAAGGGGGCTTCAGATTATTTTAGCCCCAACAGACCTGGCTACGATCACAGCTGCCCATTGGTCCGATTTGATCGATATGTGAATTACCCTTTACGCCCATATAATAAAATGCGCTTGAAAGAATAGATCGCTGGAAATTTAGTGAAATGTTTTTCGATACGTGTTTTAAATTCAGTTACAAACACAGACTTCTTATCTTCCTCCAATTGTTCCATGTAAGGAATCAAAGCAGACCCAGCGATAAAATTGTAAAGCATGTCTGCATCAGCAGCAATGAGCGGATATACACGAAGAGAAAGGTTTAATTGATCCAGGCCATTATCAAATAACAATTGCGCATAAGTATCCATATCCAATACCGAAGAAGGCCTATTCCAGCCCCTTAAATAGGATCGATAGGGTTCTTCCGTCGCCAATTCAAATAGAATTTTATTGAGTATATTTTCGGGCTGATAAGGCATTTGTATCGCCAATTGCCCGCCAACATTAAGCTTAGAAATAATTTGAGGGAAAAGAGCCTGATGATCTTCCAGCCATTGTAAAGCAGCATTACTGAATATAAGATCCCAGTTTTTTGGCTCTGCAATGAAGTTCTCAACGGAACTTTGCCTAAATTTCAGACGTTCCGTTTCCAACTTATGGCTTTTAGAAAGCATTTCCGCAGAAGAATCTATCCCAAGAAAGGTCGCTTGAGAGAATTGTTCGCTTAAGATAGCTGTCTGTTCACCTGTACCGCAACCTAAATCGACGGCATGTTCCATTTTATCGGTAGTAATTAGTTCAGATAAATCATAAAACGGTTTAAAACGGACATCTTTAAATTGATTGTATATAGCTGGATTCCAAGGCATATATTTATTAATTAACACCCGTATAGGGCAGTACTACATTTTCTATTTAAACAAAGTAAGAATTTCTGCGGGTTGAACTTTTCCAAAATACGTCGTCAAATCAATTGATTTCAGTAAGGTATCAATCTCTCCTACTTCATGCTTTTCACCAATCAATAAATTTTCAAGTTCATGAATTGATCGGGATGCAAAAAAATCACCGAAAATTTTAGCCCGTTCAATGTATCCTTTATGTACATCCAAATGCAACTCGATGAATCCTGCAGGGATCTTAATTGCTTTTTTAAAGTTATAATTTGGTGAAAAACCGAAGTTCCAATCCCATGTTTCATACTTCTCTTCAACCAATTTTTCTATATTTTTAATATCCGAAGCGGTAAGCTCAATCATTTTGGCTGCCGGATTCTCACGTTTTATTTCTTCAATCAACAATTCCTTAAAATCTCCAGTCGTAAAACCCGCAGGTAGATATTCAATTAAATTTGTGACACGTGCACGATTCGATTTTACCGCTTTATCCACAAACTTCAATGGATTGACCTTTAAAGCATCGCTTAATACCTGCATCTGCGAATCAATCAATATCGTACCATGTTGAATCATCTTCCCATTTTTTGCAAGCTTGGCATTTCCGCTAAACTTCTTCCCATCTACCAGGAGGTCATTTCTTCCTTCTAATTTTGCAGGGATATCCAATTTGTTCAAAATATGTACAATCGGCTGGGTAAAGGTCGAAAAATCCATAAAATCATGATTTCCCAATAAGGTATGAAAAGAAAAATTTAAGTTTCCAGCATCATGATAAACAGCACCACCGCCAGACATTCGTCGCACAACCTTAATCTGATGCTCGTTGACATAATCAAGATTGATTTCTGCCAAGGTATTCTGAAATTTACCCACGATAATTGAAGGGTCGTTTACATAGAGTAAAAAAATATCCTCTTCCGGAAATTTACCCAATAAATACTCCTCTGAAGCGATGTTAAAATAGGCGTTGCGGGATGGAGAATCGATAATCAGCATATTTTTCTTTTTTCAAAAATAACAAGAATTTAATTCCTGTAATTCATTTCAAATTCATAATTACCGCAAATCATTAGCTTAGCACTCCCGTAGCGATTTCAACAACATCAATTTTCATCGATACAACTGTCATCAACCTCGTTTTCTGAAAGCAACTTTCTCCGCTAATTTTTCAATAATAAGCGCCGAAAAATCCTCTTTTACAATTTCTTCCGTCTGGCATAATGCACCCGGACTAAATACGTTGATTTCCATAATACGATCTCCCACCACATCCAAACCGACAAAATACATTCCGTCTTGAACTAATTTATTCCGGATCTTATCGACCATAAGCAATAACTCCGGTGAAATAATAGCTGCTTGGGTCTTTGCGCCTTGATGCACATTGCTCCGAATCTCATCACCTTGTTGCACGCGATGAACAGCAGCATATTTTCCATTGATCGAAATAGGCTCTCCATTTAGTAAAAAGAATCTAATATCACCGCGGGCAGCTTCCGGAAGATATTCCTGGCCAATTACATAACCATCTCGGGCAATAGCCTCTACAGTTTGTTTGAGGTTTTGCTGATTATCCTTATTGATTAAAAACACGTTTTTACCGCCGGACCCCTTTAAGGGTTTCAAAATAATAAGCTTATTCTGTTGTTCAAAAAATTCAATGACATCGGCATAGTTTCGGGTTACAATTGTTTTAGGTCGAATAGATTCATCAAATCCCTCGAGATACAACTTATTACTGGCCCGACTAAGGCTATCGGGATCATTGATAACCAATACACCTTTTTCTTTTAGTAGAGCGGCAAATTGTAGGGCTGAAGCAGCAGCCCAAGGTCGGCTAACCATATCCAGGACTGGATCAAATCGTAGCCAGACCACATCCATTTCTTCCAACATCATCTTCGTTTTTTCTGTCGCGCGCAATACTTCCATGAGGCTATTGGTAGAAGTAAGCATCTGATCAGGGAGCACTTTTCGCACATGGGCGGCAATATGGGCCGACTCATAGTAGAAATCGGCCAAGCCAATATAATAAATTTCATGTCCCATTTGATGGGCTTTCAATGCCAAAACAGTCGTCGTGAAACGAGCAGTTTCTTTATGGGTTTGGTTGATCACGAATGCTATCTTCATATAAAATATCTGATTACTGAATCATTTGAAATATTCCATTACTTTTTTTTAGATGTAACAAGGCATCCTTGTATGGATCCATTAGATACCTTGGTGTCAGGACCGGAGCCTTCAAGACGCCCTTTAACATGAGTTCTTCAACGATTGGTATATAATCTTCGCGGATTTTACCCATCGTCAACAGGGATAGATCTCGCCCACTCTTGATATAATTAGTCAATTCGATTAAACCACTCAAGTATAATGCATCTTTGGTAAGCCCACCACTTCGATAGACCCGCATTGTCATTTGAAAAGCTGTTTCGGTCAAAAATTGGTACTTGTCTACCAATACTGAAAATGTATCAATAAATGAACTGCCCTGCTGCATGTGATGGACAGCGATAACTCTGCCTGCCAGAATACGTAGTCTATTATTTGTCAGGCCCCCCACCAAATACTCAGCAAGTACAGCGAGGCCTTCCTGAAGTTTTTCATAACCGGGAACCCCTAATCTAAAGAGACTGAACGGCTGTTGCTTCCCATTATAGTAAGTAACAATATGTGTACCGACCTCATGTTGAATCAATGCCTTTACCCTATTCCTTGGCAAACTATACTGCTTACTTATATTGAGTACGCCTTGATTTACCATCACGCCATAAATATCATCCCGTAGCCGCACTGTGGTGCCAAAGCTTGGATCTTGGTTTTTCAGATAATCCAATTCTTCCTGGGCGAGCTTAGCGAACTCTTCGGCATAGACAATTTCCTCTTCTTTCGTTCTCACTTCTCGATCCGTTGTCGTAATGGTCAAAATTGCCTGAGCCTTTTCCAACAATTTTTCATTGACAGTACCAAAAACCTGCATACTGCCCAACAAAAATCCTTCTTTTCCCCGCTCACTCAACATGGTCATCATCTGATCAAGCTCCTTGCGTTTATCACGAAACAAATAAGCAATGGAAGGATCAAATAAATCTTCGATATGCAAGTTATAGAGGTTTCTCTTGATAATATCTGGATCAATAGGCATGGGCCTATATCGAAACACAGGAGTTTTTCGGTAATTCCCCTTCTTAAATTGCTGCCAGGCATCGTAAGAATTTGTTGGTGTAACCAATAATAAAAAATCAAATCGTTGACTTTCCCGCGCTAACTTCTGATCAATCTCCCAAGCTAAAGGAAGCATCTTTTTAGGCTGGCTTATTTTAAATGCCGTAGGTTTAGATAAGGTATGTATACGTATGAATTCAAAGAATGTTTTCGACAGACTCCTGGATATGGCTTCACGGAAATGACGCAGATCGATCGGTAAAATTTGCTGATCTACCCCTAAAAGGTATTTCGGTTTTATCTCCAGCCCCATGTAAAATATATTGGTGTTCAGATTATCCAACTGTACACTCGAAGGGGATAAACTTTGCGTTGCATTTGTTTTGGAATCTGTCAGTATCTCCACTTTGGAAATCGATTCCTCTGTTGTCAGTTGCTTACCTAGATACTGAGCGATAGCCTGTACATTTTTCCGCGCAATATGAATTTGAATATCTTCCTCCTGTGCGGAATCTGCTGCCCAAGCCTCAATAATCAAACAGGCACCAAACTCTTCGACAAGTTGATTGAGGATTGGAGCGATCCATTCAGAAACATTCATCTGTGGATCTCTTACCCTAAAGTAAGCTGGTTCTGATTTAACCAACTCTGCCAGCATAGGATCTTGACTAAAAAACTGTCTGTATAAAAACAGATAAGGAACAACTTGATTAAATACCAGTTTGTTTTTTGGCGGAATCTGTACGTGGAAAACCTCCTTATTTTTGATCATTTTTAAAATGCCAGCAAGTTGTTTCGCATTATCTTTCATAGGCAAAATAATTTTCCAGTGTTCCAATGCTGTGTAAGAGAAGTTGTTTATACTCCTGAAGCTTTTGTGGATATACTTCCCCAGTCCATTCGTCCATAAAGTCTTTCCGAAATTCGACAGAAAAAATACAGCCTTTATCACCAAACTTATCATTCAAATACGCAGAAAGGAATCCGCCCTTAAACTTGACATTCTCACGGACGTCGTAAACTTGTCCATCTTTTCCAGTCCGTAGTGCTTCCAAAACCTGATCAGTCAGCGTTCGCCATTTTTTGTGATTATGTTGCGTCCCAATATTAATCTGAGGGTCGGTTTCATTATTTAAACTAGTTTCAGCCCCCCCGCGACGCATATTATAACTATGAATATCATACACGATAAAATAGCCATAATGATCAATCGTGTGCTGAATTGCTTGGCTTATTTCCTCATATATGCTATCATAGGCTGCATACAGCTGATCTTTTAGTTCATTGGGTAGATCTGTTCGCCATACCCGCATCCCCCAAGCTTGCTCAGGTGTAAGATAAATAGCATCTTCTCGTTTTCGATTAAGATCCAGTTGAAACCTGGAAGTTCCAGATACAAATCGATTACAGGGTAATTCAGCCAAAATAGCCGTATAAGGATCCTCTTCGCGTAATCGTTCCTCGTCTGAAATATTTATGTAGGGCATCAAATGCGCATCGACCTGATGGCCATCATGAATGGCAAAAGCCCAAAATGGGCTATCGTAATTTTCAAATTGATAGCGATATGTTAAAGACATGTACCTTTTTTTAAACAGTTTACGTCAAATAGACAGCATTGATTGCTGACCTTTTTGTTTAGATAAACGCTTATGAGCAACAAAAGGTTTGAAAATTAACTGGATTGTCTTGAGAATTAGGGGCTCCCCTTCTTATCCGAAACGAGGCTGTTAAAAATCGTTAAACAGCTAACGGATTTAGTACATTGGCATCTTTGTTGAATATTGTTAAGTAGTTTCATTAATTTAGGTTAATAATTTAGTTAGTTTATAAAAAACCTGTTAGTCCCCGCTAACAGGTTTTTTATTTCCCCTAAAAAGAAAACAAAATAAATAGTAGTATATTTTATTGGAAATCAATAGCAAATAGTCAAAAAATGTTAAAAAGTAAAAAAAACTCCAATCAGTTGAAACATTTCTTGAACTTACTACGTTATATAGGTACTTTTCATAAATTTAGGTTAATAATTGGTTAGGAAAACTCCTGTTGCTCCCCGCTTCGGGAGTTTTTGTTTATCAGCACTTTAAGGAAAATAAAAAACAAAAAAAAATCATCAAGCGGACCAGTATTTGAAAACTATACAATGAAATTTGTTTTTAGTCTACCCCGTTTTGATCTTTCAACAAAACTTCAAAAAATCAAATTTCAGGCAGAAATTTTAATAACAAAAAAATGACAATATGTTCATGCTAGGAAAATAAGTTTTGGCATAGGTATTGCATTGTTTTAAGCATTCATAAATTTAGGTTAATAATTGGTTAGTTAAAAACACTTGAAGTTCCCCGCTTCAAGTGTTTTTTTTATAGCATTATAGCAGAAATAAATTAGAGTTTAGCCTCTTGTTGTTCGTTACCGGTTTCCACCAACTGTTTTAATGCAATTTCATATGCTCTCGATGATATATGTGTCTTTTTAGAAGAAACGGTCCTAATTTTCTTTAATGCTTCAAAAATCACACTGGAAACATCCGAAAAAATTGCTTCATCACTAATTTCGATATTACGTTGCATTAAATAAGCAAATACTCTCGCCATACCACAATTCGCAATAAAGTCAGGTATGACCGCAACATGCTGATCTGCGAACTCCATAACAGACCCATAAAATATTTCTTGATCTGCAAATGGCACATTGGCACCTGAAGCGATCACCTCAAGCCCATGATTTATCATGTGCTGGATCTGATCTTTTGACACTAAGCGGGAGGCCGCAGCAGGCACAAAAATATCCGTTTCCAGGCTCCATATTTCTTTCTGTATCTGATCAAAAGGAATCAGATCCGGAGAACAAAGCTCATTGCCTTTGCGCTCTAAAAACAAACGGGTAATATCTTCCTCTTCAAATCCTTCCGGATTGATCAGTCCGCCGACTCGATCAATTATACCAACTATTTTTACACCAAGTTTAGACAGATAAAATGCCGCTGCGGCAGCAACATTACCCCAACCTTGAATTACCGCTCGCTTCCCAAAGCAATTTTCGCCAAAAAGTTCATAATAATGACGAATTGACTCTGACACGCCATATCCCGTGATCATATCTGCCACTTTGTACTTGCGCTTCAGATCCGGGCTGTAGGAGCTATCTTCCAATACTTTGGAAACCCCATAACGCAATTGTCCAATTTGATGAATACGATTGCTTTCATTCACCTTAAAGTGACCATTCAAAATGCCTTCTTGTGGATGCCATAGTCCATATTCTTCCGTCAACGGGATTACATCATGAATTTCATCGATATTCAAATCTCCACCTGTCCCATAATAGTTTTTCAATAGCGGTGTGACAACTTTAAACCAACGTACTAAAACTTCATTTTTCCTTGGGTCATGTGGGTCGAAATCAATTCCAGATTTTGCCCCCCCTATTGCAGGGCCAGATACCGTAAATTTGACCTCCATTGTTTTTGCCAAAGATTCTACCTCATGCCTATCCAATCCAGCCCGCATTCGGGTACCCCCGCCAGCTGCACCTCCACGTAAGGAATTGATAACAATCCATCCCCTGGCATCAGTTTCACTATCTTTCCATTCGAAAACAATTTCCGGACTTTTGTGCTCAAAAGCCCGCAATAATTCCTTCATCCCTTCCATACTCCTATAAGTTTCCTCGGCGTTCTTGTTCACGTTCTATTGCTTCAAAAAGAGCCTTAAAATTTCCTGCGCCAAAACTTTGTGCCCCCTTACGTTGGATGATTTCATAAAATAGAGTCGGTCTATCCTCTACCGGTTTTGTAAAAATTTGCAGCAAATAACCTTCTTCATCACGATCAACTAGAATACCCAGTTCTTGGATGATCCGTATCTCTTCATCAATTTTTCCAACTCGTTCAGGCAACATATCGTAATATGCTTCGGGAGGAGCACCCAAAAATTCTACTCCCCTTGCTTTAAGTTCCCGCACGGTGGCCACAATATCTTTGGTTGCTAGAGCCGCATGCTGAACACCTTCACCCTCATAAAATTCAAGGTATTCTTCTATCTGCGATTTTTTCTTTCCTTCGGCAGGCTCATTAATTGGAAACTTAACAAAACCATTTCCATTGCTCATCACTTTACTCATCAAAGCCGAATATTCTGTATTAATTTGCTTGTCATCAAAAGATAAAATATTGACAAACCCCATCACATCCTGATACCATTTTACGGTTTCATTCATCTTATTCCATCCAACATTACCCACACAATGATCAACATAAAGCAGTCCAGTTTCCGTTGGATTGTAATCGCTTTTCCATTTTTCATATCCTGGCATAAATGGACCAGCATAATTGCGGCGTTCAACAAACATGTGGACCGTTTCGCCATAGGTATAAATTCCTGCGGTCCAAACTTCCCCATTTTCATCCTTCAGAAATTGTGGTTCCTGATAGACTTTCGCCCCTCTATTTGTTGTTTCTTCAAATGATTTTCGTGCATCATCTACCCAAAGAGCCAATATTTTGACACCATCACCATGTTTTTTAACATGTTCTGTTATAGGGTGGTCAGATTTCAACGCTGTGGTAAGCACTAAACGTATTTTATTTTGTTTTAACACGTAAGATACCCGGTCTCGAACGCCTGTTTCCGGTCCGGCATACGCATCCGACTGGAAACCAAAAGCTGTTTTGTAATAATGTGCGGCCTGTTTGGCATTGCCAACATAAAATTCAATATAATCTGTGCCATTAATAGGTAGAAAATCTTGCGCTTGGGCAATCTTTTCTGCAAATGTATTTGCCATAATTTATATAAAGGTTATTCTTTTATTTTTCCTAACTCATCCAAGATTTATAATAATCTGGATCTTCTATATCGAGTGCTTCTTGGGTTAACATCAGTGGTCGAAAAGGATCGATCATCACGGCCAACTCCTCGGTTTTCACTTGCCCAATGCTTTTTTCCACCGTCCCTGGATGAGGTCCATGCGGTATACCACCTGGATGTAACGTTATCTGTCCCCTTTCCACGGATTTTCGACTCATAAAATCGCCATCCACATAATATAGGACTTCATCTGAATCTACATTACTATGGTTATATGGTGCTGGAATCGAATGAGGATGGTAATCATACATACGAGGGCAAAAACTGCATAAGACAAAATTGTCTGTTTCAAAGGTCTGGTGAACGGGTGGCGGTTGATGCAATTTACCTGTTATCGGCATGAAATCATGAATCGAAAATGCCCATGGAAAATGATAGCCATCCCAACCAACAAAATCAAATGGATGGCTCCCATAAACATACGGATAAATCATCCCTTGCTTCTTGATCATCACTTCAAAGTCACCCAGTTCATCAAAAGTTTCCAAATTTTGAGGTACCCGAATGTCCCGCTCAAAAAAGGGCGCATGTTCCATCAATTGACCAAATTCATTGCGATAACGTTTGGGCGTACGTACGGGAGAGAATGATTCAACAATAAACAGTCGATTATCTTCCTGTTCAAATTCCATTTGATAAATCGTTCCTCGGGGGATTACCAAATAATCTCCATACTTGAAGGGGATACTCCCATATCCAGTCTTGAGTTTCCCCATCCCCTGATGGATGAAGACAATCTCATCTGCCTGGCTATTTTTATAAAAATAGTCATCCATCGACCGACGGGGAGCTGCTAAGGATATATGTAAGTCCTGATTAACCAACACAGGTGTCCTGCTTTCGAGGTAGTCATCTTTTGCCTGTACCTGAAATCCCTTTAGACTGGTATGTTTAAGATGTTTGTCGCGGGCAATCCGGGGAGACACATCATAAGGCTCTCTTATTTGTTTAACGAGTGTGGGTGGATGACAATGGTACACTAAGGAATAAAGACTGGAAAAACCATGTGTGGATACTAATTCCTCGGCATAAAGCGTGTTATCGGGCTTTCTAAAAACAGTATGTCGCTGCATTGGAATTTGCCCTTGTTTAACATAAAATGGCATAATTCTACGATTTAAACGGTTATAAAATTAAATGAATATCCAAATTGCCAATAGAACTATCGGCAAGTAGTAAAAGAGAAGATTAGTATTGTGCAAAAACGATATCAGCTATGATTGCTTTATTAAAAGCAACATAGGGCATGGAGGACGCAAAGCGATGTACACCACGATTGATCATTTTTTATAGTTTATAATGCTTTAATAAAGGTAAGAATATTTTTCTATTTTCAAGAGAAGAAATATTTTTTTCAAATCTTATACAATATATTTGTGTCGAATGCTAACAACATTGAATAACCAAATAGAACACTTCATATATGAGAATTGTCACTAGCACTAAAAATGGTCAACAAGAATTGGGCATTGTTATAGACGACCGCTTTTATAGTTGCTCAGTCATCGATCAAAACCTTCCCACAACGATGTCGGACTTCCTCAAAGGTGGCGAAGAGACCATGAATCAGCTACAAATCTTTGAAACAGCTTTGCGTCAAGGAGCTATGAACAGGCCCTATCGTCTACTAGACGATATCCAACTCATCGCCCCCGTGCCACAGCCAACATCTTTTCGTGATGCTTACGCTTTTCGACAGCATGTCGCAACCTCGAGAAGAAACCGCGGATTAGCTATGATCCCTGAATTTGATGAATTTCCCGTTTTTTATTTCTCCAACCATCAGTCCATACAGGGACCTGGTCCCGTTCAATGCATGCCCCTACATTTAAATCAACTGGATTTCGAACTAGAAATTGCAATAGTCATCAACAAACCAGGAATCAATATCCCCGCCGCTCAGGCAGATGAGTATATTGCTGGCTATATGATTATGAATGATTTTAGTGCCAGAAAACTCCAAATGGAGGAAATGAAATTGAGTTTGGGCCCTGCCAAGGGCAAAGATTTTGCAACAGCAATTGGACCTTACTTGGTGACAAAGGATGAATTGGAACCTTATAAGGTTCAACCTGCAGCAGGACATATTGGCGACTGTTATGAGCTCAATATGACTTGTAAAGTAAACGGCACGCAAGTCTCAGCGGGTAATTTTGCGAGTATGCACTGGACTTTTGCAGAAATTATTGAACGTGTTTCCTATGGTGTACAAATTTCCCCTGGTGATATAATCGGTTCTGGGACAGTCGGAACAGGCTGCTTTCTTGAGCTCAATGGTACAGCACGCATAGCGGATCCTAATCATAAAGACCAATGGCTCGACCTTGGCGATGAGATTGAATTAGAAATCACGGCGCTCGGAAAACTTTCCAATTCTATTGTATTATACCATTCATAAATCTACGGATATGACCTCTTCCTTTGAAACCATCACCTTTGAATCTGTTAAAGACAAAGCTATTATAGATAATTTAATTAAGTATGCTGTTGCACCGCGGCCAATTTGCTTTGCAAGCACGATCGATAGCAATGGAAACATAAATTTAAGCCCCTTCAGCTATTTTAACCTGATGTCCCATCAGCCGCCAATCTGTGTTTTCTCTCCCTTGCGACGCATGCGTGATGGTAGTACCAAACATACATTGGATAATATACAGGAGGTTAATGAAGTTGTCATCAATATTGTTAACTACGATATGGTCCAGCAACAATCACTTGCCAGTACCGAATATGGCAAGGAAATAAATGAATTTGATAAGTCGGGTTTTACGCCCATTCCCTCTATCCGAGTTGCACCACCTCGTGTAGCCGAATCCCCAGTCCAGCTGGAATGTCGGGTCAGAGAGGTTGTCGCATTAAGCGATGAGCCAGGAGCTGGAAATCTCGTTATTGCCGAGATCCTCTATATGCATGTCCATAAACACTTGTTGGGCAAGAACAATACCATTCAACAAAAAGATTTGGATCTGGTAGCCCGGCTCGGTGGTGATTGGTATTGTCGTGTAACCGACGAAAACTTATTTATTGTACCGAAGCCCCTCCGTAACCTGGGAATTGGCATAGACCAACTTCCAGAAAAAATTAGATTTTCGAATGTATTAACCGGAAATCACCTGGGGTTGCTGGCCAACGTAGAAACACGACCAACATTAAAAGACCCACAGCAAGAAGATAAGTACTTCAACTATCTGAAGCTAAACTTTGAAGACAGCCCATCAAAGTTCACACAAAAAATTCACGAATATGCTGCCCAACTATTAGACGCGGGCAAACTTAATGAAGCCTGGCAAATACTTTTGCAGGCATAGCTTAAATAGACAGTAAAAAAGGAGAGCTCTACATAGATTTAATAGCTCTCTTTTTTTATATCGCCTTTTTTACAGCCAATTTCACATATAATACTTTTTAGTGGTTATTTAAATCTTCCTCCTTAGCAACACGCAATCCATCATCAATCAGTTTTTTCAAATTTGGATATCGGATAATAAATTCCAAGAGCCTCTGTTCGGCCTGAGTAGTTAATTCCCCTCCATCATTAGCCTGGGCAATTTCAAATAATTCAACCAAACCTAACCAATGATCTGCATTTTCCGGTCCCAATTGACTGAAAATCTCCAGCCATACTTTCTGATCAAAACCGTTGTCCCGCAAATTCCGTATCGCAGCATGACAATTCACTAGTTTTACATCTTCCGTTTCGGCAGGTATTGAAGATAGATCCTTATCCAAATGCTCCTCCAGCGCATCATAGGCATCTTTATCCGCAGCGCCTGCAAATACAGATACTATTTCCGCTCCGACAGCCATATCGTATGTTCCCCATTCAGGTTTAAAATACACCTCTTCCCTATCGCTACGGTATACCTCGCATCCTATAAATGAAATCAAAACAATCTTGCCAAATTGACGTACAATCTTTTGAACAATTCCCGATACAATAATCCCTGAAGCAAAGTTTAACGAACACTGCTGCCCTTCCACTACAACATATTGAATCAATGTTGCTTCATCAAAATCGGCTAAGTCACTATCTGCACCGCGCAAGTGTCCTACAGGGGAGCCAAACCCTTCGCTATGATAAATGATACCGTGGCCTTCAAGCTGTTTACCTGCTACCGCCAAAGCTGTAGGTCCATGTGTTTGAATATAAGAGAGATTTTTATCTGCGTTGGCCAGCTTAAAAACGCCCGACACCTGCAAACCGGAACTATATTCCACAGTGCAAACAGCTCTACAGTCTATTGCCTTGTCAAGGCTCTGTTTTCCCCCTACGCGAAAAGCCATGGTATCAGCAAATTTATCCAATACGAGCTTTAGGTGTTCAAAATCCGGTGTAACAAATAGCTGTGGTTGTGGTTTGGTAATATCATAAGGATATTCGATTGCATTTAAACCATACGCCAACTTAGGCACATCTTCCTGCATGCAGCTTGCGCTTTCTCCAATAGAAGACAGTAAACCAGCTCCATAAATTTTGGGGTTATGAAGATCTCCAATAAGTCCGTATTCCACAGTCCACCAATGCAACCTGCTCAACAATGCCATCTCCGAAGGCTCGCCCATATTATCTTGAATGATCTGCAAATTTTTCTCTGCTTCCGCCAACTCAGCCGCCGTTGTTGTAGCGTGTTCTTTTAAAATAGATAGGTGGCGAATAGCTTCGTAGAGTTCAAAATCTTTGCCCGAAGAAAGTGCTTTCGTACCAACCTCCCCAAAGTACTGCAAATATGTAGCGTAATCTGGCTCACCGATTATAGGTGCATGTCCTGAAGATTCGTGAATAATATCTGGTGCCGGTGTATATTCGATATGTTCCAATTGACGTATGTCTGCAGCAATAACTAGTACGCGGTGCGCCTGAAATTCCATAAAAGCCGCCGGCGGAATAAATCCATCCACAGTCACAGCCCCCCAGCCAATTAATTTTAGACTATCGTTCATGTCCTGTAGGTTCGGGATGGTCGCGATGGATAATCCTGCTTTCTTCAATCCCGGAATATAAGGGTAGTAGGCTACATCTTTCAAGAAAGAATAATTCTGACGCATGACATAACGCCACAATGCTTGATCCAGCGCGGTATAACGTTCATATCGTTGGGCTACTACATAGCGTTTCAAATGTTTGGGCAACCGCTCCAAAACAATATTATTATATGTTTCCATCTATAATTGGTATGAAAATAAAGTATGAGACTCCTATATGAAGGTAGAAATTATTTATGGTTTAAGAAAGGACCACGATGTTATTTTACTACTTTTAGCAAAACATTAAAAAAGTATACCCTCACAAACCTTACTAGATAACTCTAAAATAAGCCCTTTTACCTAATTTAATTTTAAAACAAGTATTCAAATCAAGCATCAGCTCCGGATTCAGCTGTTTTATTGAATCGATCTGCACTGCACCGCCTATAATCAATCTTCGCATCGCCGACTTTGTTGCCCCCTTTAGGAAATGACATAGATCGACCAGTTTAATCTGTTCACCAAACTGTTCGCGCAATGTTTGACCCGACACCTCCTCAAAAGCCTTTTCTTCTAATTTCTTGCTCTGAAACTGCTTCACAAAAAAATCAACCGCACTGGCCGCAAACTCGTCGCCATGGTATTGAGCAACTAGATTATGTGCAATAAGTTTCTTAATTTCCATTGGATTTTCGCCCATTTCAATACGGGTCTTCATGCCAAGTTTGGTTTCCTGATTGAAATCAGTTGTCAAGTCAATATATTCTGGAATTAAATGATCAGGAATAGACATGGTTTTACCAAACATTTCATTCGGTTCATCCAAAAGACCGATCGTATTGTTTAATGATTTGCTCATTTTTTCTTTTCCGTCCAGCCCGCGCAACAAGGGCATACACAGTACTATTTGTGGATCCTGTCCAAAAGATTCCTGTAGCTGCCGGCCCATCGCGCAATTAAACAGTTGGTCCGTTCCCCCCATTTCAATATCACTATTGACATGTACAGAGTCAAAGCCCTGCAATATCGGGTAAAGCAATTCATGCATGGCTATTGATTGGTTTTCGTTAAAACGTTTATTAAAATCATGCCGCTGCATCAATTGAGCGACGGTTACTTTCGATACCAGCTGGATAACTTCTGTAAAATTTAGTTGATCCAACCAGTCTCCATTAAAAACAACTTTCGCTTTTGAAACATCAATAATTTTAGACAGTTGCGCAATGTAAGTTGCCGCATTGTGCGCTATCGCATCCTGACATAAAGGTTTACGGGCTTTATTTTTTCCTGTAGGATCACCGATCCGAGCTGTAAAACTACCAACGAGAATCACGACTTCGTGCCCCAGCTGCTGAAACTGGCGTAGTTTCTTTAACACTACAGCGTGCCCTAAATGAAGATCCGGTGCTGTTGGATCAAAACCAAGTTTTATAATCAATGGTCGTTCTTTTCTTCAGACTCCTTCAACTTCGATGCAAGCCCCTCCTTCGGTAAAATAATTTCGATATTTTCTTCTAACTCTTTTAACATGATGTTATATAAAATAAAAAAAGCCCGAACGTTATGTTCGGGCTTAGCTATAAATAATAATTTGAATTTCTTAATTTAATAGGCATAGGGGTCCCGAACGATTATCGGGCGATAATAATTAAAGAAAAATGGAAGACGTAATATGTTGTTCATTTTCTTCATTGCTTGACAAAGGTAGTGCTATATTTTTAAAATGCAAAAATATTGGCATCCATACTTGATTCAAGATGCATTTTTAAATTATCCGCCGGTATTTTTATTTATCAATTTTCCGGCTCCATTATAAACATACTTTTCTGTATTCCCTTTATCCTTTTTCTCCACGACCTTTTGCACTAACAATGAATTCTTAAAATACTCATGGTAAAAGCAGTTATTAAGGTTATATTTCCGCTCAACGAGATTATTATTCTGATACAGATCAGTGTAATCAATTTTAGCTTTCCGATAGGTATGTTTTAGTAATTGACCATTGGCATCAAATGACTTTGATTCCTGTATCTGCCCACCACAATTCAATTTGGCGCTGTACATTAAGGTATTGTCTAATCGGTAGTCAGCTCGGGTATGGTCAAAATCATTCTCAACCGTATAGTAATTATCAAAGAAGACTTTTGTCACTTTTTTACCACTATTTGCAGCTCGGTAGAATACCGTTTTTTCCTGACTGATTTTCCCATTCTTAAAATTGCGCTGCACACTTGAACTATCCGTTATGGTATATTGAAAGTCTGGCAATGCAGCAGATTTCACAGTCATTTGCTGCAATACACCATGTCTTACGATAACATCACCGGTACGCCCATCTTTTTCAATTTTAAAATCACCATCAACGATGCCATCCTGATTAATCGTAATAAATGCATTGGAAAGTCCCATAAATTGATTCTTTTGCAGAATATATTTACCCTGTTTCAACTTCGTTTCTTTACCTTTTTCAAGTACCCGGATTGTATCTTTTGGATATTCCGACAAATGCAATTGATAACGATCTTTGTCCAAGCGAACATACTCTTGCGCAACTCCCAACTGAACAGCTAAACACAAGCATAATGATATGATAAAACGTGATTTCGACATAATGTCATAGTAATACAATTATTACACCAAAAATTAAAATACGGTTGATTTTCCAAATAATTCCCCAATACGATAGATGCTGTAGTACCTCCATATTACAGAACAGACAAGCTTAATCGTGAAATGAAAAAAGGGGAGTTATTTATGCATAACTCCCCTTTTTTCAAAGCCAATTGGTACTTGTACCCATCATGCGAGAACATTCGAGAACTAAACAGACTCTAAATATTGTGCATAACAATACCCTTCTTCATTATCTTTGGTTCTGACCAACCACCATTGATCATTAGCCTTACTAATCAATGTGATGATTTCTCCTTTAGCTGCTTTTCCGACGATAGGCTGGTCTGTACCAGGGCCTTTTCTAATGTTCAAATTGCTATTTTCTGTTATAACTTTCACCTGGCTTCCGGGCACTTCCGTAGCCACATCTACATTTAACACCACATCTCCGGTTTGGAAATTAGGATCTATATTACCGTAGATTTCCCAGAGCTTATTTTTCACATCTGCTGTTGGTGCTGTACCACGAATTTGCAATACTCCATCCATTTCGGCGTAGTTCAGGTCATTTACACCTGAAGATTGTGCCGTATCTAAAAGAACCTTATATTTTTCCTGCAATGACATAATTTCACTATTTTATTTTTTGACAACAATACCGCTTAGATCCACTTTTTTTGGATTTAAGTTATCCAAACCTTGTTTTAAGGTGATTATCTTAGGCTGCTCCAAAGTACCTGTAACAGCGATCACACCATCCTTTACACTTGCCTGTACCGTAGGAAAATCCTTCATAAACGTATTCACTGCTGCTCCAAGCACCGCATCATTATTGGATACCTCAATAGGAGCTGGAGTCGACGACACTGGGGCGCTAACGATAATATTGTTTTGAATAGACTTGATGTCCTTATCGCCTGCTGTTTTAGCAATAGACTCCACTTGTTGCTTTTCTTCTTCGGAAGCAACCGTGCCACTTAAGATAACTTCCCCTTTTTTAACGTCGACGTCCACGGTTTTACGACCGGTAAGTGCATTTTCGATCTTTTCTTCCAACTTCTCATCAGATAAGCCTGATTTGCAAGCCGTAAAGGAAAGCACAACTGTAGTTGCCAATAGACAAAATGTTAATTTGCTAAATTTCATAAGACCAATTTTAATTTATAATTCAACAATAATCCTAACAAACTCCATACGCAATTGTTTGTCCAATTATTTTTAAACTTAAATTCCCTTGCCGGATTATAATTATATAATTAAATTTAGGAACAGAGGTATTCATGATTGTTTCATTCGGATCATTTAATCCTCTGTGGTTATAAAAACGCTTTAAGTAACAGATACGCACTTTGATGATTCAATCAAACAGCTATTAATTATGGGATTTTTGAACAATATTTTTGGTAAAAAAGAAAATAAAAAGGACAGTATAGCGGATTTTTGGGATTGGTTTACAAAAAACGAACACGCATTTTTTCAAATCGTCAAGACTGGAGAACAAATTGATCAGAATTTTTTCAGCAAACTTTCGCCGAAGATCGATGCTCTTCGCAAGGAACTTTATTTCTTAACGGGAATGTACGATGATGACACTGCAGAACTTGTAGTTACCCCAGATGGTGTCATCAAAAACGTTGCGTTCGTGGAGCATCTGATTGCTTCTGCTCCAGCATTAGCGCATTGGAAATTTACTGCATTAAAACCCGCTATTGCGGATATGGAAAAATTCAAAATCACGATGTATGGATTTACTTTTGACATCAAGGATATGTTTTTTTACCCCATTCAACACAAATACCATCCGGATGAAGTCGATATCGTTATTGTTCACCCCGATTTTACGGAAGAGAACAAAGCCAATATTTCCCATGGGATAGAAATATTTCTCGACAATTACATTGGTGAATTGAACTCGATCATAGCCATAGACAACTTGAATGTAACCTCAAAAGAGCTTGCAACAGAAGAGCTTATTCCTCTACTTAAATTAAAAGACTATTTGATCTGGCGGGAAAAGGAATTTGTGGAAAAATATACCGACGTTAGGCACCGGGCCGCAGATGACACATACACTGCTTTTGAGGGTATCCTGGAGAACGACTTACCTATCTTTGCTATCATCAATACGACGTTATTAGACTGGGACGGAAAAGCTTCTCACCCTTGGATAGTTACATTAAAGATTAATTATGACGGAACAGCAACCAATGGCATGCCCGATCAGGAGACTTACGATTTAATGGATAAATTTGAAGAAGAATTAATGGACAGTCTTCCAAATGATATTGGATTTCTTAATATCGGAAGAGAAACTGCCGATAACCTCAGGGAAATTTACTTGGCTTGTACAGAATTCCGAAAAGCCTCACGCACGATTGATCGATTAATCGAAGAATACAGGGACAATCTCCAAATTGATTATAGCATCTACAAAGATAAATACTGGAAAACCTTCGAACGATTTTATAAACAAATAGAATAGGTCTCTCGAACAGCAGACATAAGTTTCAATAAAAGTACTTTATAAAATATGCTTTATTTACATGAATAAAATCATTCTTTTGGTTATTATCCTTGGAATTGGCCTTATCACATACAAAACCATTCAAAAAAACACGCTTTTAGCCGTTGTTGATAAGGAAGAAAATACTCCTTCAGACGCCTTTCGCTATACGATGGCAATAAAGAACGTAAAAAAACGCATCATAAACAACAAAAAGTATAATAGTGACATATCCTTTCTCTTGGATATGAAAAGACCCTCGGGAAGAAATCGTTTTTTTGTCGTAGATCTAAAAACAGATCGGATTCTAGATCAAGGGCTAGTGGCACATGGATCCGGCTCCGAAACCGGAAAAAAGAATCTTTTGCAATTTAGTAATACGGATAACTCTCATGCGACATCGCTAGGTAGTTACGCTATCGGCAGCTCGTATAACGGTAAATTTGGAAAAGCATATAAATTATATGGCTTAGATAGCTCCAATAGCAATGCATATGCTAGAAACATCGTTCTACACAAATATGACCGCATGCCTTACGATGAACAAGTAGATCCAGTATGTCTCAGTGAAGGCTGTCCTATGGTAAACGTCGAATTCTACAAAAGACTACAGAACTTGATTGACTCTTCAAAGAAACAAATCGTCTTACATATTTATTATTGATCACCTTCATTATTGATCACCGGCTATCTTCTTTGATCAAATTCAATAAAACCTGATACGGACTTTGAGATACACTAAGAGCTTTCAACCAAGCAATAAATCCCATAATAAATAAATCTTTATTTTCTTTGTCCTCCGCCATAGTTTGAACAGCTGCCCGAAAGGATTTCCCTTGAATAACTGCTGGATTTAAAAGATATTTCTCTACCAATTTGGCAAAATCAATCACTCTGTTTTCCTTGACATTCAGCAAGTATTTTTTATACCTACCGACAAAGTTTTTTAATTTCAAGGTTGCCAAATCGATGTGATCGAATTGAATATGGATCAGAATTTCAAGCAGACTCTTCCGAATCGTCCACAACATGCCCATTTTCTTCTCGTACCAAGCATCTGTTCGAATCAACTGTCGAAGTTCAATCAATGCTGTTTTATCTTCAAATTGCGTTAAAAACATCACCAAACACAACTGTAGATCCGCAAGATCAACCTCACTTGATTTTGGTGAGGCTTGTTTAATCCCTGCCCTTAACACGGAAAGACCTTTTACTCCATCGCCAAGGTAATGGAAATTCAATGCCATCAACAAATGGCACCGCAGCTGAAACTGGACTCGAAAAACCGTATTTCCTTGAGATAAAACTTCATTCAAGCGTTCTAAATACCCGATGCTCTCATTAAAGAATCCGTTCCTCAAATTAAAATTGGCCAGATAATACAAAATATGAAGATAGTAAAATAGCTGATGCGCTGATTGTTCATCGTACTTCATCAAAAAATTATCTGCTGTTTTTAAAAAAGAACGAACCAGTGTATAGTTTTGATGTATTGCGGCATACTCATTTGCAATATACAGAAGTTGATAGAGTGATTTAAATGATAAGAGATCATCCAAAGAAATACTGTATTTACTCAGCACACTCAAAATCAACTTATTGATATCAATTATTTTTGCTTTCAAATGAATATCCTGCAATGCTGAGCGCAATAGCGCATAAGCAATCTGAAATTTTGCTTCTTGCTGCAGTTTTTGCTGATTTTCGGTAAAACGATCGATAAGCAATTCCAAATTGACATTCAAATCTAAATGTGCATATTGTAGTCTGATTTGCAAGATTTCGTTCAGCAAACTAAACTGATCCAGAACAAGAGCCTTGTCCTCAGCCCGTTGAAGGCATTTGAATCCAATCTTAATGAACTGACTTTCCAATAGAAAACGACCCACAACAAATAATCTCAACGCTTCGTGGGCTTCACTGTTGTCTCGTTCAAAAACCTTATTTGAAAGAAAAAACAAAAGACTATCATGAAGCCTTTTCCTCAATGCGTGATAAGCATCCCGGTTTTTAATGGGATCATATAACTTTTTTAGCTTATTTATATCATCAGTTTCTATAATCTCAAGTAACTTGATATTTTTCACATCATTTCGCTTATTCTTTTGTTTCAAAAAGGTTCTAAAATCCCTAATATCATCTTTATTCAATAATAATAGTAGATCCGATATCGCGTCCGCCATAGCTTAAATTTAGAATTAAACAAATATATTAAACAAAATTATATCGTCAGTATTCTTATAAATTCAAGTTTTAAAATAATTAGTTCCTATCGATATTTGAATCATAAAACAACAACAAATTAAAACTAAAACAAGAAAATTATGGAACCGCTAAAAAACATGATTGAAGAAAAAAAGGCTGAAAGAAATTTAGACAAAAGAAACCCATTTAAACCAACAGGAGCATTTATCGGAGCCTCCTGGACTGCATTATTGGTTGGTACCGTTGGCTATTGTGTAGGTTTATGGAATGCAACAATGGCATTAAATGAAAAAGGGTATTATTTTACAATTTTACTATTTGCGCTATTTGCGGTTATCTCCGTTCAAAAAAGTGTAAGAGATAAAGCAGAAGGACTAGCTGTTACCGAATTGTACTATGGTTTAAGCTGGTTTGCAACAATTGCTGCGGTCGTGCTATTAACTGTAGGCCTATGGAACGCGGATCTGCTGTTAAGTGAAAAAGGATTCTATGCAATGTCCTTCTCATTGAGTATTTTTTCAGCTATCGCAGTACAAAAAAATACACGTGATGCAAAACTTATCGATGACAATGAAATAAAACTTTAGCGGGTGCCGATCCTGCAGCCTCTGCGTAGCAAGCTGCAGGATCTTTCAATCTCTCGTAAAGCAAAAAAGGAAGAGCTTCTCATGGAGCTCTTCCTTTTTTTAAGTGGATTGTTTAAGCGGTGCAATAGGAAGGTAAACGAAAAATGCACTTCCAGTACCAAAAACACTTTGCACATCAATCTCTCCCCCCATGCTTTCGATAAATTCCTTGCTTATGCTTAACCCCAAGCCTGTTCCTTCCTTTGTACCCCCCGGAACACGGAAATACCGATCAAAAATCTTCGCTAAATATTGTACCGGGATTCCTTGCCCCTGATCTTCAACACGCAAAAGCACCCTGGCGCCCACTCTTTTGACAGCAAGACAAATCGCCCCCCCTTCATCGGAATAACGAATTGCATTGGACAGTAGATTCGTCAATACCCATGCGGTCTTCTCGTTATCAATAAAAACCATCGGCAGTTCCTCTTCCAGTTCAACCTGTAGTCGAATTTTCTTTTGGTCAAGCATTGAACGATTGGCTAACAGGGCATAATCTATAATCGGTCCGATTGTCGCCGGATTCAGCTTCATCTGAATGGTACCACTCTCCACTTGTGCAATATCCAAAAGTTCTCCCGTAATTTTCAGAAGTCGCTCTGTATCATCAGCAATTCCTTCAAGCAAGTCTTTTTGTTCTTCATTCAACGCTCCAATCCGCTTATTCTCGAGCAATTGGATCCCCATGCGTATTGATGCGATTGGAGTCTTCAGTTCATGAGATACCGTTCCAATAAAATTTGTTTTTGCGACATCACGTTCCTTAAAACTTGTCACGTTCTTCAACAAAATAAATTGTCCAATAAACTGCGAACTCTCCTCTCCCGTTGGTACAACATTAATGTCGATAACCTCCAGTTCAAAGTAGTTATCTTTTCCATAGGCAAAGATCTGAACCAATCCCAGATGTTCGGATTGCTGGTTTAAAGCGTCGATCCTATCGAGAAGCTTATGAATCAAATCATTGGAAGAAGCTATTTCCACTAATTTTTGCCCTTCAAATTCTGCGTGTTTTAACCCCGAGAGCAAACAAGCGGGTTCATTTGCAAAAAGCACTCTTTTTTCCTCATCTATCCCTATAACGGCATCATGCATATTATCAATAAGCGCTTCAATTCTCTTTTTATGCTGCAAGATCTTACCCAATTTACTTTCCGTATATTCCTCGAGTTTTTGAGCCATTGTATTGAACGATTGCGCCACTTCTCCAAATTCATCCTTTCGCTTAAAATGAAGTCTCCTTTTATAGTTCCCAGCAGCAATCTGTTTAATACTATCGGTTAATTGTACAATTGGACCAGCAATGGCTAGGGGGAGATTGACAAGTAATACAAACGCAATCATAAAACAGATCGCACCTACAATGGAGATCGCCAAAATAGCTTTTTCAGCTGTTGCATTGGCGATATTATTTTTGTTTTCAATTGCCTGCATATTAAGATACATTAGCTGAAATATATCTTTGTGTAAGTCAGCAGCAATTGTAGAATCTTTCAGCTGTTTCGCTAAACTCAAAAAGTGATGATCTATACGTTCGGTCACCGCTCGTTCTCCAGGCTCAGTTACATTGCGCTTTTGGAGGCTTAAATTATGTTCAAATTGCGCAATGCCCTTCTCATTCGTATGAAGATCCTCCAAGGCCAACAGCATATTTCTGGAATAATGCAGCGTATTATAATTGTCGACTAAAATATTATTGGTATCTTTTTTTAATCGATAAACATAATACCCACTCACTATTGCAAGCAGTAAGATCATAAAAAATAAAAATCCTACCCCAAATGTCAGCTTTGCTTTAAGTTTCATTGGATTTTATATTCTTCAATTTTTCGATATAAGGTAGCTATGCCGATTTCTAACAATCGAGCAGCTTCAGCTTTATTTCCATTCGTATGTTTCAATACACGTTGTATATGTTGCCTCTCCATATTGGACATTGAAAAGTTTGATAAGACGCTTGCCCCTTCTCTATACTCACGTTCACCGAAAGGAAGCCCCTCAACACCTAATATGCCACCCTCACTCAAAATCACACTGCGTTCAATCACATTTTTCAGTTCACGGATATTTCCCCGCCATAGGTTAGTTTCCAATGCCTGCACAAACTCAGGTGTCATCCGCAAAGGTTTCAAGTTGGATTTTAAAGCAAAGATATCAGCGTAGTATTGTGCCAAAGTCGCTATATCTTCAATACGCTCACGCAGTGGCGGCAATTCAATCGTGAAAACAGACAACCTATAAAATAGATCACTCCTGAAATGGTCAGATGCAATTTCGGTTTCGAGATTTCTGTTGGTCGCGGCTATGATACGTACGTCCACTTTCATTGGTTTGGAGTCCCCAACTTTTAAAAACTCGCCCGTTTCCAAAACGCGAAGAATTTTGGCCTGAAGTTCCAAGGCCATCTCCCCGACTTCATCCAGAAAAATAGTACCCAAATGTGCTTCTTCAAACAAACCCCGCTGATCTTTAGTAGCACCGGTAAAGGCACCGGATTTATGACCAAACAGCTCGTTTTCCAGCAGGTCTTTTGTAAATGCGGCACAGTTAATGGCCACAAAACTACGCGCTCTCCTGGAACTCGCCTGATGGATTGCCTGTGCAAAAACCTCCTTACCGGTACCAGTCTCGCCTGTTAGCAAGACCGTTGTATTTGTAACGGCAACTTTTTGTGCCATGCCAATGGCAGCCTTTATTGCACTAGATTTTCCAATAATCTTATCGAAAGAAAGTTTATCTCCCAATCGCTTTTCTAACTGTTGTACCCTTCGTGCCAATGCAACCTTTTCACTGGCTTTATAAAGCAGTGGGATAATACGATTATTGTCATCTCCTTTGGTAATATATTCAAAAGCACCATTTTTTATCGCCCGAACACCGTCCGGGATATTCCCGTATGCTGTCAATAGAATAATCTCTACAATTGGATACCGTTCTTTAATTAATTTGGCCGTTTCTACCCCATTACCGTCAGGCAGTTTGACATCACAAAGTACAACGTCCACATCACTGACTTCAAGCTTTTTCAACCCCGATTTAATATCAGCAGCTTCAATCACATCAAAACCTTCCAGGCTAATAATTTTGGCCATCAATTTCCGAAGTTTCTCTTCGTCATCTATAAGGAGAACTCTATTCACAATATTCGTTTTTTCAAAAGTACAATTTGTCCGAAGCAAATAGTAGAAAAATAAACAATTTGACTATTCCTCAAAAACTTTCCCGTCATCAAAATAAAAACGCTATATTTGCTTCTCTCAACATCCTTAAAACTGCATGTAAGATTAAAATTCTTTAGAACGAAATAAATACCATCCATTGACAATACCTGTCCAAATGGTCTTTTCTAACATTTAAAGAATTTCAACATGCTTTCATTACAACAACTTTCTTATATACATCCGAATAAAGATTTATTGTTTGGGAACATAAATCTACACATCAATGCGCAAGAGAAAATAGCGCTCATCGGCCACAATGGTGTCGGTAAATCAACTTTATTGCGACTGATTGCCAAAGAACTATCACCTTCCAGTGGCAGCGTACAAGTCAATACCAGCACCTATTATGTCCCTCAAGTTGTGGGACAATTTGAGGATAAGACAGTCGCCGAAGCACTTGGCATTGCCAAAAAATTAAATGCACTCCACGCCATATTAGCTGGCGATGCGTCTGAAGAAAATTTCAATAGACTTCAAGATGATTGGACCTTGGAGGAATGCTGCCAAGAAGCTTTCGAGCAATGGGATCTGCCCGATATCCAGTTGACACAGCAGATGTCGTCCCTTAGTGGTGGACAAAAAACAAAAGTCTTATTGGCCGGAATCCACATTCACCGATCCGAACTTATTCTTCTTGATGAACCCAGCAACCATTTGGATATGGATAGCAAAACACTACTATACGATTGGATTCAATCAAGCAAAAACACAGTGATTATTGTCAGCCACGATAGAACCTTACTTAATTTATTGGATGACATGGCCGAAATGACCTCAAAAGGTATCAAGCGGTATGGGGGCAATTATGCCTTTTATGAAACTCAAAAAGAGACCGAGCGCCATGCGTTACAACAAGATATTCACCACAAGGAAAGGGCGATCAAAATTGCAAAGGAGAAAGAAAGAGAAACAATCGAACGCCAAAATAGATTAAACAACCGCGGTCAAAAAAAACAGGAAAAGGCAGGTGTGGCGCGCATTATGATGAATACTCTGCGCAACAATGCTGAAAAAAGTACCGCCAAAATAAAAAGTGTGCATCAGGACAAAATTGGAGATATCAAATCCGATCTACAGGAACTCCGAGGTTCACAATCTGCACTGGATGAGATTAAAATAGATTTAGGAAACAGTGCCTTTCCAACCGGAAAGAGTATGGTCAAAGTCGAAAATGTCAATTTCAAGTATGACTCGCAAGGACTCTGGCCAGCTAATATCAACTTTCAATTATTCAGTGGAGATCGTATCGCACTACAAGGACAGAATGGATCTGGTAAAACGACATTGGTCAGACTTCTACTCGGCCAATTGACACCTGTACAAGGAAAAATTGAACGTCAATCATTTCGTGCGATCTATTTAGATCAAACATACTCCATTTTGTCTTCGCATCTAAGTATTTACGAGCAGGCCCAGCAATTCAATAGCGACGCACTACCTGAACATGAGATCAAAATTAGGCTCAATCGGTTCTTATTTGGAAAAGACGATTGGAACAAACCCTGCCAACTATTGAGCGGTGGTGAAAAAATGCGTCTGATATTATGTTGCCTCACCATTCAGCAACAGTCTCCAGATTTAATTATTCTTGATGAACCAACAAACAATTTAGATCTTCAAAATATCCGGATGCTAACCCGAGCGATTCAGCTTTATAAAGGTACGCTACTCGTCATTTCACATGATGAGGTCTTTCTACAGGAAATCCATATCAACAAAGTCATCAAACTAAAAGACCTATAAATGACAACTGCGTTTATTTCGTTGCAACGGAATAAACGCAGTATTCAATGACTGCCCTCCATAAAATTTTAATAAAACACGGTATTTTTTGTAACAATCCCATATTCTTTATTTAAAATCTGCTAAATCGATAAATTAAATTAAAAAAAAAGAATTTTTATCGATATATTCACGATGATTTTAAACATGAAACAATAACCATTAAATTAATTGAACCTTCTCATTTACGTTGCAGCCTTAGGGCAAATGTATCGCACAGGCCTCTCAATTAATTACTTCATTTAATTATGTCAGATTATCAAATTAAAGAAAATCCCGAATTATTTGACGCCATCGTAGTTGGTTCCGGCGCAGGTGGTGGTATGGCAGGTTATATACTTGCACATGCGGGGCTTAAAGTATTGATGCTGGAAGCAGGTCCTTTTTATGACCCAGCAAAAGATTCGTTACAACTACGCTGGCCTTGGGAATCTCCAAGAAGAGGTGCCGGTACCACAAGGCCATTCGGGGATTTTGATGCAGCCTTCGGTGGCTGGCAAATCGAAGGTGAACCCTACAGCAAGGTAGCGGGAACTGAATTTGAATGGTTCAGAGCACGTATGCTGGGCGGCAGAACCAACCACTGGGGTCGAATTTCATTGCGTATGGGACCTGACGATTTCAAGCCAAAGGATGGAGTAACAGACGAGTGGCCTATCACTTATGAAGAAGTTAAACCATTTTATGACCGTGTAGATCGAATGATCGGAATATATGGCACAGCAGAAGGTATTCATAACGAACCCGATGGTATTTTTATGAAACCACCTAAGCCACGCTTAAACGAATTATATATTGCAAAAGGTGCCAAAAAAGCTGGAGTTCCAGTGATTCCCGGAAGAGGAGCCGTGCTAACCGAAGTATCAAAAGATATTAAAGATCGAGGTACCTGTTTCTACTGTGGCCAATGTGGCCGTGCATGTAAAGTTTATGGGGACTTTTCGTCTTCATCTTGTCTGGTTATTCCAGCGATGAAAACAGGTAACCTAAAGGTGATAGACAATGCAATGGTAAGGGAAGTCATTACAAATGATGAAGGAATTGCAGTTGGTGTTTCTTATGTAAACACCAAGGATCTGCAGGAATATACCGTTAAAGGGAAAACCGTTATTTTGGGTGCTAGTGCCTGTGAAAGCGCGCGGATCATGTTAAATTCCAAATCAAAATCGCATCCTGGGGGTGTTGGTAATAGCAGCGGTTTAGTTGGAAAATATCTCCACGATTCTACAGGGGCCAGTTTATCTGGATTTTTACCACAACTACTTGACCGGAAGCGTTATAATGAAGATGGCGTTGGAAGTGTCCATATTTATTCACCATGGTGGGAAGATAATGCCAAGTTGAGTTTCCCAAGAGGTTACCACATCGAATATGGTGGTGGTTTACATATGCCCTCTTATGGATTTTTGAATTGGGTACCGAAAGTAAATGACCTGGCAAAAAATTCGGATGGGAAGTCAAAAGCCAAAGGCGGTTATGGTACTGCATTAAAAGAAGATTTCCGTAGCTATTATGGTGCAAATGTAGGTATGGCAGGCCGGGGAACGGCATTGGCAAGAAAAGACAATTACTGTGAAATTGACCCGGATAAAGTCGACAAATTCGGAATTCCTGTGCTACGTTTCAACTACAAATGGGCGAATGAAGAAATAGCACAAGCCAAACATATGCAAGAGACATTTCAGTCTATTATGCACGAAATGGGCGCTGTAATTACTTCTAAAATACCAGGAGCAGATACATTATATGGCCTGGAAGCTCCCGGAAAAATTATTCATGAAGGTGGTACCACAAGAATGGGAAATGACCCTAAAACCTCCGTTTTGAACAAATGGGGACAAGCGCACGATTGTAAGAATCTCTACGTCGTGGATGCGGGACCATTTGTACAACAAGGTGACAAAAATCTGACCTGGACAATACTCGCTTTATCAATGCGGACAGCAGAATATATACTTCAAGAAAAGAAAAAATTAAACGGTTAAAAGCATGAATAGAAGAGAATCTTTAAGAGCATTAGGATTAATTGCAGCTGGATCTGGTCTTCTAACCGCAGCTTGCAATTCAAAAGATGCTAAAAATGCGGTAGCTGACAATAGCAAAAAGTTACCTGGAGTCCAGGATTTTGAATACGAACGCACGGAACAATTATATGCCGAAAAGTTTTTTGACGAACATGAAATGGCTACAATCACTGTTTTGGCAGATATTATTATTCCTAAGGATAATATTTCAGGAAGTGCTTCTGAGGCGGGAGTACCCGATTTCATCGAATTTATCGTAAAAGATTTGCCTGATAATAAAATCCCTATGCGTGGCGGGCTTCGTTGGCTCGACCTCCAATCCAAAAAGCGTTACGGAACAGTATTTATCAAATGCGGCGCAAAAGATCAACTTGCATTAGTGGATGATATTGCCTACCCTGATTTGGCAAAACCGGAAATGAAACAAGGTGCCGCCTTCTTTTCATTGATGCGCAATCTGACTTCCTCAGGATTTTACACAAGTGAAATGGGTGTGAAAGATATCGGCTATGCCGGAAATAAACCTGGAGTCTGGAATGGCGTACCAGATGATGTGTTGAAAGAGCATGGTTTTGACCCGACTAAATTCTTTGGATAATAAAAAAAATCCTTTCCGAAAACGGAAAGGATTTTTTTATTTACCGCATTAAAATCTATTGTGCCGATGGTACCTCAGTAGCTTCCGGAGCTTTATCAATCAACTCCATAAATTGATCCAATTTAGGAGTGATAATAATCTGCGTTCTTCTATTCCGTTGCTTACCTAGCGCGGTCGTATTATCTGCAATTGGATTATATTCGCCCCTACCACCTGCAGTTAAGCGTTTAGGATCCACACCATATTTATTTTGTAAAGCTTGTACCACAGAAGAAGCCCGTAAGGTACTTAAATCCCAGTTATTCCGAATATTAGGTTTAGAAATTGGATCGGTATCGGTATTACCTTCAATCAATACTTCATAATCTCTGTAATCCTGGATAATTTTCGCAATTTTACTTAATGTCTGATCGGCTCTATCATTAATTTCATAGCTACCGGATTTGTAAAGCATATTATCAGCAAGTGAGATATAAACTACCCCTTTTAATACCTGTACATCAACTTCCTGCAATTCCTCACGGCTAAGCGATCTTGTCAAATTATTGGTCAATACCAGATTCAAGGAATCGGATTTGTTTTTCGTCTCAACGAGATGCTTAATATATTTATTTGAAGCGTTAATTTCATCAACCAACTTGGAAATATTGATATTTCCCTGTGAATTCTGATTAATACTGTTATCGAGCGATTTCTGCAAAGCAGCATAAGCCGATCGGAGATCCGCATTATTTTGTCGTTCAGAGGCCAACTGATCTTCTAAACTCTTGATCCGTGTCCGACCTTCAGCCAATTGAAGCTGTCCATCCTGATATTGTTTGGTCAATTGACTGTGCTCCGTTTGTAATTTACTATAGTCGGACTGTAAACCAGCATATTGCTTTTTACTGACACCACATCCGATAACAAACAAACTTGCCGTTAATACAGTCATTGGAAAAACTAAATTCTTCATGATATACTCTTTTTGTAGATGTTGAATTAATTCATATAGCAAGATACGCAATATTCTAGCCAAAATACCCCATAGTCTTGTCAAATTAACAACCTTTAACGTCCTATTGGGCTAGCTCCTTCAGCTCTGTAGCGCTAAATACCTGCCCACCTTTAAGATAGGGATTTGCGCCTTTGAGATAATTATAAATAATTGATTTAGCCTCTTCATTGGGTAATTTATAAAGATTTTTAACAAGAAAACTTTTATCCTCAAGGATATTATTGTTATATCCCAAAAAAGAAGGCGCATGCACCTGTACGCTCCAACGTATAAACCGTGCTTCAATATGATTTGGATTTTCCTTAATCACTTCTTCCAAATGCTTTTTACCCTCTTTAAACTGCCCAACTTTCTTAAATGGATTGCCGATATGTTTCGCTAAAAGTATTTGATAAGCGGCCAGGTATACTTTCTCGGTCGGTGATTTGGCACCTTCTGTCAGCACCTCCAAATTATGTTCACATAGATCTTCGTCCTTCACGGCCTCCGCATATTCTTTTCGAATTTTATCAATATTCACCTGTTGGCCAAGTCCAACTTTTGTTAAAGTGAATAGAGCAATTGTCAATACTATTCGTGTTATCATAATTATAAATCAGGCTATTTCAACAATTTCATTTTCCGACTTAAATTACTAAAAAAATCGAATCCAACTATTAATTTTCAATTATCATACCACAAAGCCAAAAATTCATGTCATTGTATCGCCACAGCTAGCTTTAAATAAGATAAAAGTCTTCATTCAAGTATATTTTTAAAGCAATTTTGCTCCATGAAACCGATTTTAGTAACAAGCCCAGTATGGTTAAAGGTAACTTTGTCAATTCTATTGGGTGTTATATTAGGCTGCTTTTTAGGGGAGATAGTTTTCACCCTACTACAATTATAAACTATTCACTACAAATGAGTTATAGCTACCCCCTAGCGACCTCATACATTTCATATCCATAGATAGTCAGCTTATTATAGCTGCTCAGGCTAGTCCATAAGTTTCATTATCCTTGCCAAAAATCAAATTATTTTTGCTATATTGGTTATACCAATATAAATTTAAAGCGAGCTATGGAGACTAAAGCAGAGTATCAGATTTGGGACACTATTGTGAATAGCGCAAAAACTAAATTCGATTATAAGCATATTCGTGCGATGTTCAAAAAGGAAGATGACGAAATAACCGATAAGTTTCTATTCCATATTGTTGCAGGATTTGCCTGTGGTGAAAACCATCAGACCATTTCAACCAATCTTTTCAACGAACTACAAAGTATTCATTTTGAATGCAATGAAGAGCAGATCGACCGGTTTATCGCTGATAAGCATGTAAAATTCAGTCCTGAAATCTACGCCACCTATCTTGCATTCTCTATGCTGGAAGATGGTGAAGATGTCGATACCATCACCGAAATTATTAATAATCTTTTGCAACTAGACAAATAATTATTTTAAAGTATCGTTTAATTTTGGCTAAAAACTTATATTCGTGAATTATTACACCTATAGTTATGCGCCAGTTTTTAACGCTATTTTTAATATTTTCTATTTATACAAATAGTATAGCCCAAACTTTTGACTTTGGTAAAGTTTCTATTTCGGATTTCTCACGAACAGACCTGGATAGTAATGCCAATGCTATCGTGCTCAATGAGTTTGGACGGAGTTCTGTTTTTGTTGATGATTATGATAATCGTATAAAACTTCAACATGAATACCATGTACTTATCCGCATCAATAACAAAGAGGGGTTTAAAAAAGCTAATTTTGAAATCCCCTCGTATAAACGCGGAAGTTATATACGAGACTATTTTGACGAACTCAAGGCTGTTACATATAACTTAGAAAATGGCAGGATCGAGAAAACGGAGCTTGAAAATAAGAAAGTTTTCAGGGAAAATTACTCGGCCTATCTAGACCTTAATAAATTTACCCTTCCAAATATTAAAGAAGGCTCTATTATTGAAGTGTCCTATCGGACACTAGAGCAGGATTTATTTAATTTCAAAACATGGGAATTTCAAGATGATATTCCCAAAATACAAAGCCAATATATCGCTATTATTCCTGCTTCTTTCGCCTACAATGTAGTTTTACGTGGTCCGTACAAACTTACCGATCAAAAAGCCGAAGCATTGAAAGAATATATTTTCCTGGATGGACTGCGAATGGATTGTTCAAAATTGACCTATACAATGAAGAACATTCCGGCATTTGTTGAAGAGGACTACATGACTTCGCCAACCAATTTCAAATCTGCTATCTATTATGAGCTTGAATCGATCTTTTATCCGAGTACTGGTAGTAAGAAGACATTTAGCAAAACCTGGAAAGACGTAGATACAGACCTCATGAATGAAAAGGCTTTTGGAGGTCAATTAAAAAAAACAGACTTATTCAAAGCCAATTTAGCAACAATTGTGTCTCCTACTGACAGTAAATTAGAAAAAGCAAAGAAGATCTATAACTATATCAACAAACAAATAAAATGGAATAACTATTTGGGCAAATATGCAGAATCTGGCATTGAAAAAGCATTGGAAAAACGAACTGGCAATATTGGCGACATCAATTTAGCGCTAGTAACCGCGCTATTAGCGGCAGATCTGGAGGCCTACCCTATTATTCTTTCAACGCGACGAAACGGAACGCCTAATGCCTTATTTCCCGTATTATCTGACTTCGACTATGTCATCGCTTGCGTAGATGTAGATGGCGTAAAATATAAACTAGATGCCTCCAATCCATACTTGCCTTTTGGAGAGCTGCCTTTACAATGTCTAAATGAACGGGGAAGAATTATCTACTCCAAAAAGAGCTCAGACTGGTTTCCGCTTACGGTAGAAGAATCTTCCGATGTAAACTACGTATTGGAGGGAGTTTTAGATGAACAAGCTAAAATTAAGGGAAAACTGACCATAAGTAGCAGGGGTAACAAAGCCTTTTTAAAACGCCAACATATTGCCAAATTCAATTCTTTGGAGGAATACTGGGAAAAACTGGACGAAGAAATGCCCAATGTAACTTTAACAAAATCAAGTATCCAAAACCTAGAAGAAATTGATCAGCTATTAATAGAGGAATTTGATGTCATTGTAGATGTCTCCAAACAGATGGAACAAGACATATTATTATTGGCGCCCAATATTATTGACAGGATTTCCTACAATCCATTTAAAGCACAGGAAAGAACTTATCCAGTTGATATGGGTTTTAAATCCAAAACATTATACTCAGTCAAATTGACAATCCCCGATCGCTATGAAATTGCTGAGAAGCCTCAGAATGCATCGTTAGCACTCCCGGAGTCAACTGCAAAATATAGATATGTAACGCAGGTCAATGGCAATCAACTTGAAATACTACAGAGCCTCGCGTTTAACAAACCCATCTTTTCGGTCGATGAATATTTTTCACTCAAAGAATTGTATTCACGTATTATTCAACAACAAAAGCTAGACATAAAATTAATCGGTAAAAAATGAAAATCGTATTCATCAACTTACTATACTTCCTGCTTCCGATCCTCGCAATTGGACAAGATAACTACGACGTCGCCAATATTCCAAGTGCATTAAAGAGCAGAGCAGTAGCAACTGTACGCAATGATAAAACTGTGGTAGAAATGAAATCGCCCGAACAGGTCATCACAACCATAACGTGTGCTATCACAGTTTACAATAAAAATGGGGACCGCTATGCTTCACTTCCGGTCTATTATAATAAATCTAGCGAAATCAAGAGCCTTAAGGGCGCCATCTATAACGAAATGGGGATATTGCAAAAGAAAATTGCAACGAAAGATTTCAAAGATATTAGCGCTGTGGACAACAGTACGATGTTTGCCGATTCTCGGGTAAAATTATATGTACCTGACTATCATAGCTATCCCTATACCGTCGAATACCAATACGAAGTTCGAAGTAAACAAAACTTGATCATTCCATCTTGGACTCCTGAGGTCTCAAGTAATGTATCCGTAGAGAAAAGCAGCTTTCAATTTATTGCACCAATTGGCACTGAATGCCGAATTGAAACAACGAACTATAAAGGAAGTATCAAGGAAGAGAAAAATGACAAGACTGAAAGTAAGACATGGAATACTGAACAGATCGCTGCAAAAAAGGATGAATCTTATAGCCCCAATCCTAACCTGAAAAGAATAAATGTACTCATCGTTCCCAAAAATTTTATTTATTATGGTAAGACTGGAAATTTCGGGGATTGGAAAGAATTTGGCCAATGGGTATCCAATAGACTATTGAACAAAAAAGAAGATTTGACGGAAGCGTCTAAACAAAAATTTATAGCATTAACAAAAGACGCCAGCTCAGATAAAGACAAAGCAAGGATTCTATACAATTATTTACAAAAAAACACACGTTACATCAGTATTCAAATTGGCATTGGAGGCTTAGAACCATTTCCGGCTTCTGAGGTTGACCGCTTGGGCTACGGAGATTGTAAAGCACTGGCGAATTACATGCGAAGCATGTTGTCGGCCGTCAATATCCCTTCCTATTACTGTATTGTCGAAGCAGGCAGACGCAAAGAAAGTTTTCACAAAACCTTTGCAAATGCCCAGGACGGAAATCACGTCATTTTATGTATTCCATTCAAAAATGATACGACCTGGCTGGAATGTACGAGCCAAAACCTTCCATTTGGTTTTCTTAGCGACTTTACCGACGATAGAGATGTCGTTGCTTGTACCGAAAATGGCGGAGTTATCATGCATACGCCGAAATATATTAATTCAACCAATCTTCAACTGCGTTATGCCGACCTAAAACTTTCGGAAGACGGAAGCATTCAGGGCACCTTAAATACCAAGTTCTACGGAGCCCAATATGAGAACCATATGGACGTGCTTTTAGCCAGTAATAATGATAAGAATAAGCTTCTCACGGAATACTATAATATAGACAATATCAATTTCAATCAGGTAAACTATATTGAACATAAGGAGGAAAATCCATTTATTGAGGAGAACCTGAATATTTTTATCAAAAACTACGCTGTGAAAAATGGTAATAAACTTTTGATCCAACCTAATTTATTCAACACACATTCCAATATTGCAGAAAGTAGAAATAGAACCGAAGATATTTTCATTGAAAGAGGTTACGCTGATATCGATAGCATTAGCATTGCCCTCCCGGAAAATATGCTCAAAAACATAACTCCTGAAAAGAAAATTATTGAGAAACCATTTGGAAAGTATGAATTTAGGTCAGAAATAAAAGACAATAAACTATTCACCTACAGAAAACTAGAACTTTTTGAAGGCAGCTATCCTGCCAATACTTATGAAGACTTTTTCCAATTTCATAATGAGGTAAGCAGCTGCGACAAGGGACGCTTTAATCTCAGCTTTCTCTAGTCGGAAAAAAATATTTACCAGAATATGAATGAGTAAAATCGATCAAATAAGGCAATTATTGTATATTAGCTCAATGACAGAATACGCAGCGATATTTGACATGGACGGTGTCATAAGCCACACCAACCCTTTCCATGCGGAAGCTTTTAGAGCTTTTTTTAAAAACCACAATGTACAACAGGCTACAGAAGAGGAATTTGAGCAGCATATGTATGGTAAGCATAATAGTTACATTATGCAGCATTTCTTTCAGCGTCCGATATCCCCTGAGGAACTGCGAACGCTTGAATTTGAAAAAGAGCAGCTTTTTAGAGTGATCTATAAAGAACACGTTGCCCCTATTAAGGGCTTAATTGAGTTTCTAACGGAATTAAAAAATAACGGTTTTAAGCTTGCTGTGGCGACATCTGCTCCCCGAGAGAATATGGACTTAATTTTGGATGAATTGAACATACGTCATTTATTCTCTTCCACGCTAAGCAGCGAAGATGTAAAACTCCATAAGCCACATCCTGAGGTTTACCTAAAATCTGCAGAAAATCTGCAAATTCCTGTTGACCGCTGTATTGTTTTTGAAGATTCTTTTTCGGGTATTACCGCGGCGAAAAATGCTGAAATGAAAGTTGTCGCCGTACTTTCAACCCATAAAAAAGAAGAATTACCTGCAAGTAATGATTATATAAATAATTATACAGAAATATCTGTTGCCAATATAAAAGCAATTTTAAAAACACAAGAAGTATAACCCGGTTAAGGGTTGACGACGATAAAAAAAAGAGATTCCTTAAGGAATCTCTTTTTTTTATCACTTTGTCTGAGCGAACTGCAATTTTCGTTCACAGCTGCTAGACTAAAATTTCTCTAAACGGTTAATCTCTTTTTAGACCGAACTTCTCTATTTTACTATACAGGTGACTACGTTGAATATCAAGATCATCGGCCGTTTTGGAGACGTTCCAATTATTTTTTTCCAATTTATATTTTATAAATTCTTTCTCCGCATGATCTTTATAATCTTGAAACGAATCAAAGGAGTCCATATCTAATCCGTAATTCGTTGCACTTTTTTCATGAGCTATACCATTCACAGGTTCGCGGGACGGGTTAGCAAAGGCAACAACATCTTTATCGGTAATCGACCTGTCGCTCAAAATAATTAAACGTTCAATCATATTGCGCAATTCCCGAATATTACCTGTCCAAGGAAGATGACTCAACTCTTTCATTGCAGCAGTAGTAATTTCCTTTACAGGTATCCCGTATTCCATACAGATCTCTTCACAGAAGTTTGTGGACAATAAAGGAATGTCATCGACACGATCAGTTAATGCTGGCACATGGATCAGTATGACAGATAAACGGTGATACAAGTCCATTCTGAAATTACCATCTTCTATCTCTTTCAATAAATCCTTATTGGTCGCAGCTACTACCCTGACATTGACGTCAATTTCTTTGTCGCCCCCCACTCGCGTGATTTTATGCTCTTGTAATGCCCTTAGCACTTTAGCTTGCGCTGAAAGGCTCATATCACCGATCTCATCCAAGAACAATGTTCCACCACTAGCTTGTTCAAACTTCCCGATACGTTGTTTAATAGCCGACGTGAAGGATCCTTTTTCATGCCCGAATAATTCTGATTCGATTAATTCAGAAGGTATTGCGGCACAGTTCACTTCAATCAATGGGCCTTGTCCACGATTTGACTTTTCATGTAACCAGCGTGCAACCAATTCCTTTCCCGAGCCATTCGCCCCGGTAATCAATACACGGGCTTCTGTTGGTGCAACTCGGTCAATTGTTTCCTTAATACGTTTGATGGCCCCCGATTCACCCAGTATATCTTTTGTTTTCGAGCTGCTAACTTTTCGTTTCAGGACCTTGGTTTCTGTGACTAGGGAACTTTTATCCAGTGCATTACGAACCGTGATCAATAATCTATTCAGGTCCAGCGGTTTTTCTAAAAAGTCAAATGCTCCTTTTTTCGCGGCTTCAACAGCTGTCTCAATCGTACCATGTCCAGAGATCATAATAAAAGGGATGTCCGGGCTGCTTTGGTGTGCTTCCGCCAAAACTTCCATCCCATCCATCGTATTCATCTTGATATCACAAAGAACAAGATCTATTTTTTCCTTTTTTAAAATATCTAATCCATCCCGGCCATTGTCGACATCTAAAATCGTATAATCTTCATATTCCAAGATATCACGCAACGAACTTCTGATGGCGCGCTCATCATCAATGATTAAAATTGTACTCATAAATCGAGAGTTATGCTATTTTTTCAATTACGGGAATCAATATAAGGTTTTTTTGGCAATTAGCGAAAAAGAAGCAAACCTTGTAAGCCGGGTTCTGTAGACCACCGAAGTGGAATTTCTATCATTTATCTAGATTTGCCATCGCTGACAAACTCAATCAACCTACCCATTACGAATTCCAATAAATTGAAAGAAGACGAGCAGCCTTCGAATTTCGCAACCTATTTGGTCTTTCAACACACGAGGTTTACCGTAATATATGTCACCATACAAGACCGTAAGCTCTTACCTTACGTTTTCACCCTTACTCCGAAAAGCGGTATATTTTCTGTGGCACTTTCTGTCTGCTATTTTCATAGCAGCCTTCCCGTTAGGAAGCGTGTTGCTCTATGTTGCCCGGACTTTCCTCTCCTCCCAAAAAAGAGCAGCGATAGAACCAGTTTGCTTCTGCGCAAAAGTAGCTATTTTACTCGGATAAACCCGAATTTCTTTTCAATTTCGAAAAGACCATTCATTTTGCATCACAGGCATAAAAATCTACGCAATTAACTTGCGTAGATAAAGAAAGTTTTTGTATTTTCAATCTATCAAAAAAAGCATGGCACTCAATAAACTAGCTCTTATACGGTATAAAACGATTGACCATTGTCTTCGTTTACGACATCGGAAATGGACCTTGGAAGATCTTATGGAAAAGGTTTCCGATGCACTCTATGAATTTGAAGGAATCAAAAATGGGATAAGTAAACGCACCATACAAGGAGATATTCAACTCATGCGTAGCAATAAGCTCGGCTACAATGCGTCTATTGTCGTCTTGCATCGCAAATTCTACACCTATGAAGATCCCGACTATAGCATTAGCAATTCACCGATTTCCGTCGGTGACATGCAAAAAATGAAGGAGGCTGTAGAGGTACTTAAGCATGTGAGCGGTTTCTCCAGCTTTGATGAAATGAGCGATATTGTCGCACGACTTGAAGATAGCATCCATACAAAAAAGGACAATTCACCTTCTATTATACAAATGGAAAGCAACAATCTGCTAAAAGGCCTTTCTTTTATCAGCCCACTGCATCAAGCCATTCGTGAAAAAACGCCACTCCTGATCAGCTACCAATCGTTCAAAGCAATACAACAACAGGATCTCGTTTTCTCGCCCTATCTCCTAAAAGAATATCGTAATCGATGGTTTCTAATTGGTCAGCATAAAAAGAGTGAAGGATTGATGACACTAGCGCTCGATCGGATCAATGCTATCGAGGAAATGGGCAAAAATTCATACAGGGAATATACAGGGGTCGATTTCGAACGTTACTTTTCGGATGCTATAGGCGTAACGAAGACACAAAAGGACCGCGGGCACCGGGTGATATTGCAAGTCAATGCAAAAAATGCACCTTATGTAGCAACAAAACCCTTACATGCGTCACAGCAGATTTTAGACAAAAAGGAGGATGGTTCAATCTTAATTCGTATCGATGTTGTACTTAACTTTGAACTGGAAAGAGAAATTTTAGGTTTTGGCGAATCCATTAAAGTACTCTCCCCAAAAAAATTGCAAGCGAGAATAAAACAGCGCTTGGCTGCTGCCACACAACTCTATGCTGAGAAATCTGTCGATTAAACGTCAAATTCAAGCCCTCTCGCTACCTCTCCAAAAATGCCTAAATATCTTGGGCGATGGCATAACCACTTGCCCAAGCCCATTGGAAATTATAACCGCCAAGCCATCCCGTAATATCAACAGTCTCCCCTCCAAAATAAAGGCCTTCAACTTTTTTAGACATTAAGGTCTTGGGATGCAGTTCTTCCGTTGAAACTCCTCCACGCATAACCTCAGCTTTATCATACCCCTTATCTCCCGCAGGTTTTACCTTGAAGCGATGAATAGTATCGACAATCAATTTCGCATCAGCTTTACTAAGTGAGGCAATTTTGGTATCCAAGGCTAAAAATTTCCCAAGGGCATCGACCAATTTTCTGCTGAAATAATCGTTTAGCAATTGTGAAACAAGTCTTTTCCCGCCGTATTGCCGCTCTTGTTTAATCAGATTATCTAAATTAAAATTAGGCAGTAGATCAATCGTAATCTCCTGTCCCGGTCTCCAATAACTTGATATCTGAAGAATTGCAGGTCCGCTTAACCCCCAGTGCGTAAAAAGAATATTCTCTTCAAAAGACATTCCGGCAACAGACACTTTCGAGAACACCGAATTTCCAGCCAAAGAACTATACCAATCAGCATCTTTTCCAGTTATTGTCAAAGGGACTAGTGCAGGCGCTGTACCGACGACATTCAAACCAAATTGTTTGGCTAGGCGTAATCCAAAGTCCGAAGCGCCGAGTTTTTGGACCGGAAGCCCACCGGAAGAAATAACAACTTTATGTGCATGATATCGGGACTCACCTTTTGCATTTTCTACCGTTACCATAAAGCCATTATCGTTTTTTTCTACAGATTTCACCAAGGTATTCAATGCAATATCCTGCCCTGTCTCGTATAAAATTTTTGAAAATACAGCAACGATATCTTTTGCTTTATTGGTCTCTGGAAACAACTGGCCCAGTGTTTTTTCCTGCCCTACAATACCATACTGTTCAAAAAATGTAATGGTATCGTCCACTGTCCATTGTTTGAATATACCATGTAAAAAATCTGGATTTTCAGAAATGAAATTAGCGGGACTATTACCGATATTTGTATAATTACAGCGTCCGCCTCCGGAAATCAAGATCTTCGCGCCGACCTTATCGTTTCGTTCAAGGACCAAGGTCTTCTTTCCAATCAGCCCTGCTTGGGCTGCACACATCAAACCACAGGCTCCCCCCCCAATAATGATAGCATCGTATAGTATACTCACAGCAACAATCTAATAAGCAATCAATGTATTTTCAACAGAAACAACTCTTCGTTCCAATTGACTCTGATATCCCAATTCAATAATTTTAATGACATCCCGTGCCTGCTCTGCCGATGCGATCAAGGTAGTTTTGCCCAATATACTATCCGCAACGTTCTGATAAAAATCAGGATAAGAACCTATTTCAGAAGGAACCATTTCTTCAATGTCATTCCCCTGTTCAACGATATTGAGCTTGCCGTATAGACTTGGGTCTTCTTGTCCCCAGGTTGGATCCTCATCAGGAAATTTGCCATCACGCAGTAAGGCTTCCTGTGGGTCGACACCATATTTTACAAAATTTCCGTTCATTCCAAAGACACGATAACGTGCTGTGGGTTCTTTTGCAAGCATAGAACCTTTCAGAGATACCCGTAAGTTATCGTAGTACAATAGGCAGTCGAAATTGTCAATGGTTTTCGCATGATCCCGTTGGACAGCCAAATCTGCAAAGACAGCATGCGGCTTTCCAAATAACTGCAAAGCCTGGTCGATGAGATGTGGCCCCAGGTCATAAAATATGCCCGAACCCGGTAAATTTTCCTCTCGCCATGCGTTAGGTCGCAAATAATTACGAAAACGATCAAACCTTGATTCCAAATTTACAATCCGTCCCAACCTTCCACTTTTGACCACTTTCTCCACTGTCCGATAGTCTGAGTTGAACCTTAAATTATGGTAGGGTGCCAAGACCAGATTTTTCTCCTTAGCCAGAGCGATAAGCTCATCGGCCTGCTCGACACTATTGGTAAAGGGTTTTTCTACGACAACGTGTTTTCCTGCTTCCAATGCACGTTTTGCGAAAGGATAATGCATTTCATTGGACGTTGCAATCACGACTAAATCAATGGTTGCATCATTAAAAATATCATCTGCAGACAAAGCAATTTCTGCCTGTGGATAGCGTTCCTTTAGCAAACTTTGCTGATCTGCTTTCCGAGCAGTCACTTTAACAAGAGCCAGTTCAGCTATCGAACGCATCACGGGAGCGTGAAAAACCTGACCTGAAATTCCAAAACCGATAAGTCCTACGCGAATTTTCTTCATAGTATTACATTCTTTCAGGTACACGAATACCCAATAAGTTCATTCCTTTGGCAATAACCTTTGCCGCAGAAGCCGAAAGGTGCAATCTAAAGTTTTTCACATCATGATCTTCCGCTTTCAAGATGGTTTCTTCATGATAGAATTTATTATAAAACTTGGCTACCTCATAGATATAATTTGCCAATTGTGCAGGACTGAACTCTTGCGCAGAAGCTTCAATAATCTCCGGAAATGCACCCAGTTGTTGAATTAAGTCACGTTCGTAAGAGGAAATCGTCGCCGGTACAGACACAGCACTATCAAAATCGAATTCAGCCTTACTTAAAACAGATTTGATACGAGCATGCGTGTATTGAATAAACGGTCCTGTATGACCTTGAAAATCGACAGATTCATTTGGATCAAACAACAGGCGTTTTTTAGGATCCACTTTCAATAGAAAATATTTCAGTGCGCCCATTCCAATCGTATCGTACAGAACGGCTTTTGATTCCTCGTCCAATCCTTCAGTCTTGCCAAGTTCCTCAGTACGTTCCTGAGCGGTCTTAAGCATCTCAGCCATTAAATCATCCGCGTCAACAACTGTTCCCTCCCGTGATTTCATTTTACCTGAAGGAAGATCGACCATCCCATACGATAAATGGAACAATCCGTCGGCCCAAGCTTTACCAAGTTTTTTTAAGATTAAGAACAATACCTTGAAATGGTAATCCTGTTCGTTACCGACAACATAAATAGAATCATTCATTTTGAATTCATCATATTTCAATTGTGCAGTCCCCAAATCTTGTGTAATATAGACAGAAGTACCGTCGCCACGAAGCACAAGCTTCTGATCCAATCCTTCGTCTGTTAGATCAATCCATACGGAGTTATCCTCTTTTTTAAAGAAAACCCCTTTATCTAAACCTTCCTGAATAATATCTTTACCCAGCAAGTATGTATTGGATTCATAATAATATTTATCGAAGTCGACGCCTAATTGTTTATAGGTCTTTTCAAACCCAGCGTACACCCAGCTGTTCATGGTTTTCCACAGTGAGATCACCTCTTCATTACCAGCTTCCCATTGTTGCAACATCGCTTGTGCTTCCTTCATCAAAGGTGCATTTTTCTTTGCCTCATCTTCGGTCTGCCCTTCAGCCTTCAATGCCTCGATTTCCTGTTTATATGTTTTGTCAAAGACAACGTAATATTTTCCGACAAGGTGGTCCCCTTTAAGTCCAGTAGACTCGGGTGTCTCACCGTTACCAAATTTTTGCCAAGCCAACATCGACTTACAAATATGAATACCGCGATCGTTCACCAAATTTGCTTTGATCACATCATAACCATAAGCTTTTAGGATTTCCGCAACAGAATATCCTAATAAATTATTACGGATATGTCCCAAATGCAGCGGTTTATTGGTATTTGGAGAAGAATATTCAACCATCAGTTTTTTTCCATTCGCAGGAAATACACCAAAGTCCTTCGCCGTTATGGTCTGATTCAACAACGTGATCCAGTAAGCATCAGAAAGAACAATATTCAAAAAGCCTTTTATCACATTGAAATCCGATATTTCAGCAATATGCTGTTGCAAATATGCACCGATTTCCTTTCCGGTTTGTTCCGGAGAAGATTTCGAAAAGCGCGTTACGGGAAAAGTTACGATTGTAATTTGTCCTTCAAACTCCTTTCGGGTAGCTTGTAAAGCAATTTGATTTTCTAAAATATCTGCATTGTAAAGCTCTTTTACTGCCTGTACAGTGACTTCAACAAGTCGCTTTTGAATAGAATTTGCCATTTAATGATTTTGTAATTTTTACAACTTCCTGATAGTGAATTGGAAATAAATAACATTCCTTATTTAGGTATTCACCATTAAAGTATATCTTTGCAAAAATAATAAAAAATGCAGAGCTATCAGGAATTTCTTGACTTAAGTGTTGGTTTTCCGCAAGACGGATTCGAAATCATCGACGACGAATTGTATTTCCACGATTTGAATTTAATGGAAATGATAGAAACGTACGGTACGCCGTTACGTTTTACCTATTTGCCTATCGTCAGCAAAAAAATTCAGCAAGCGAAAATCCTCTTTCAGACCGCAATTCTGAAACACAACTATCGCGGATCTTACAAATATTGTTATTGTACCAAATCATCCCATTTCAAGCACATCGTAGAGGAAGCTTTGAAAAATGATATCCACCTGGAAACTTCATCTGCATTTGACATGCCGATGATCGATTCATTGGAAAGACAGGGCACAGTAACGAAAGACATTACAGTGATCTGTAATGGATTCAAAACCTACCAGTACAAACAATATATTGTCGATATGATCCACGACGGATATAAAAACATTATACCGGTACTGGATAACAAAGAGGAGTTTAACCTTTATGATGATGAAATCGAATTGGATGAGCCTTGTGCTTTAGGTATCCGTGTTGCTTCCGAGGAGCAGCCAGATTCTCAATTCTATACATCTCGCCTAGGGATTCGCCAAGAAGACGTCGTTGAATTCTATAACAACAAGATCGCCGACAATCCAAACTTTAAAGTAAAGTTACTTCACTTTTTCATTAATTCGGGTATCTCGGACACCCCGTATTACTGGAACGAATTAGAGAAATACGTTACTTTATATTGTAAATTCAAGAAAGTAAATCCGGATTTAGATACCCTAGATATCGGTGGTGGAATGCCATTTAAGGATTCACTGGTACACGACTTTGATTACGAGTATATGGTCAATGAGATTGTCAATCGTATCAAACAAATCTGTGCGCACCATGAGGTAATGGAACCAGATATTATTACTGAATTTGGCAAATATACTGTTGCTGAAGCATCAGGTATTCTCTATAAAGTCTTGGGACGCAAGCAACAAAACGATCGCGAACGTTGGTTTATGATTGACGGTTCATTCATTACAAATCTACCGGATGTATGGGCATTGAACCAAAAATATATTCTATTGCCGATCAATAACTGGGATTCAGAATATGAACGCGTCAATTTAGGTGGAATCACATGCGATGGACAGGATTACTACAATCAGGAGGCGCACATGAACTCGGTATTTATGCCGAAGACCCGTAAGGTGCAATACTTGGGCTTCTTTCATACAGGAGCATATCAAGATGTATTAAGCGGATATGGTGGAATCCACCACTGCTTACTTCCTTCACCCAAACATGTGCTTGTACGCCGCAATAGAGATGAAACATTCAACTACGAGGTGTTTGGTGAGGAGCAAAACTCCAAACAAGTCATGAAATTATTAGGCTATCAATAAGATATTCTACAGGAGCAAGACCTCTTTTTAATTGCGGAATAAAATATCCTTGTAGAAAAAGAATGGTTTTAAGCCCATATAAAAAGGTCTCGATCGTAAGAACGAGACCTTTTTATTTTCAGTCGATCCTATAACTGACTAGCTGGATTAAATCAAATTCGAACACCAAAGTCATAGACACAACCCGATATCCGTCACTGGAAACAACGAAGGTAAGCCTTGAATTAAATTTAAAAATAACACGGACTTTATCCGTACCTAATAGGGACTTCATAGGGACCTCATTCGGATGAATGCGTATAAAACACCTGTTAATTCCGATTAAGCTTATGCGGAAATTCGGATAATTTAGTATGCTGATCACCAATCTTTCCCGACTTGCTGTACAAAGAAATGCTAAGTTTTACGGGATTAAACCCTTATCCGATCTTCCAATTTATTACATCAAAACAAAAGCCACTTAAAAGGGGCTTTTGTTTTATTTACGCACTATTGTTAATTTAGTGCAGAATAGCAATATGATAGTCGGTAATTTTTATTTTGCGACCCAAGCTTTAAAGAAATTAAGCACTTTTTCTTCATCATAGCCTTTCCCTTTTTCCAGGCTGCCACTTTCCTGTACATGCAATGTTTTTCCATTTCTATCCAAAACAATAAAAAATGGATAACCTAGTTTATTCCCTTCAGGAGCATACTTTTGAAACACAGCCTCATTTTTATTCTCTTTTGAATAATTGAGGTGATAATAGAGGAAATGACTCTTTAACAACTTGTCGACACTCGCCGTATTATGGATATAATCATTAAACCTTAAACACCAGACACACCAATTCCCACCAGCCTGGATGATGATATTTTTCTTTTCTTTCTTTGCCTGAACCAATAGTTGATCAATATCATTCTGCGCATTAGCGTCTGGATTGTAAGGCTTTGAAACATCCTGAGCTGTAGCAAGCTGCTGTGAGAACGCTTTGGACTGTACGAGTACCGTCCCAAAAAACACGATAGCTCCACACAGTAATAATCTTATATTTCTCATCATAAATAAATTAAATAGTGATCTAAAATTACAAAATCATTTTCCCAAACCAAAACATAAGCAGCATATTATGGTTAAACATTATATAGCTATTGACCATGAAAAAAAACACCCAAGATCACAACAGACCTTATTTCAGCGGGGTTTATAAAAACGCGATTAAGTCGTACACACATCAGCTTAAGCGATCAGAATGTAGTCATTATTAAAGACAACTCCATTGTGGAGAAGTAAAAAAACAACCTGTTGATACGCCATATCCTGTCACTGGTAAAAACTAGGAAGGCTTCCTTTTGCTAAAATAAAAACAAAACAAAACAAAAACAAACACCTTACCTTAACATAAATATTATTTAATTTCCTTTAAAATTCAACAAATATAGCATAACTTAGTATAAAGGAAGTAGTAAAACAAGTACAGAAGATTCACTACAAAAATCCAAAACGAAACAAAATGAAACACCAAGAATTCAAAAGGTCAAAACTGATAGAAAAAATAAGAGATACGAGCGCATGGGATGTTATCGTCATAGGTGGCGGCGCCAGCGGATTGGGTGTTGCATTAGATGCCTTAAGCCGAGGGTTCAAAACAATCTTGTTGGAGCAGGTTGATTTTGCAAAAGGGACTTCGAGCAAGGCAACAAAGCTTGTTCACGGCGGTGTACGTTACTTGGCTCAGGGCGACATCTCCCTGGTTAAAGAAGCGCTTCACGAAAGAGGTTTACTTCAAAAAAACGCTCCCCATCTTGTCAAAAATCAATCCTTTATCATCCCCAATTACAGTTGGTTCGATGGCCCATTCTATACCATAGGAATGAAAATATATGACCTGCTGGCAGGTAAATTAAGTTTGGGAAAATCCATTCATATCAACAAAGAAGAAACCCTTAACCGCATAAGCACCGTTAGACCTAAAGGGCTATATGGCGGCGTGGTTTATCAAGACGGACAATTTGACGATTCAAGACTTGCGCTCAACGTTGCGCAAACCTGTATTCAAATGGGCGGCGTCGCGCTGAATTACGTAAGAGTCAATAACCTCACCAAAGATAGCGATGGGCGAATAAATGGTGTCATCGCTAATGACACCGAAACGGGTGAAGTTTTCACCATACAAGGCAAGGCTGTTATCAATGCTACAGGAATATTTGTCGATGACATCCTAAAAATGGACAGACCGGAAGCAAAACAAATGGTACGTCCCAGCCAAGGGGTTCACCTGGTATTTGATAAATCCTTTCTTCCTGGCGACGATGCCATTATGATTCCAAAAACGGATGATGGACGGGTCCTTTTCCTGGTACCCTGGCACAATCGAGTCATTGCGGGAACAACGGACACCCCTATAGACGAGCATAGCCTTGAGCCGGTAGCTTTGGAGCAGGAGATTGATTTTATTCTGAAAACTGCGGGACGCTACCTGACAAAACAACCAACAAGAGCGGATGCATTGGCCGTATTCGCCGGCCTACGTCCGCTGGCAGCCCCTACAGGCAACTCCAACAAAACCAAAGAGATCTCACGAAGCCACAAGGTTATCGTCAGCGACTCCAAATTACTTACTTTAACGGGTGGAAAGTGGACAACATTCCGTCGAATGGGCCAAGATACCATCGACAAAGCGATAAAAATTGGTTGTTTGCCACAAAAAGAAAGCCGGTCTGCCAGTCAAAAGATTTATAGCGCCATTCCGACATCAGACAGAAGCAATCATATGTATATTTATGGCGCCGACCAAGAAGCGATCAACGCATTGACGCAGGAAAATCCGGAATGGAACGAAAAATTAATAGCACATCTTGAATTCAAAAAGGCTGAAGTTGTTTGGGCAGCACGCAATGAACTTGCCAGAACTGTGGAAGATGTCCTATCGCGTCGGGTAAGAATGCTATTTCTTGATGCGAAAGCTGCAATTGAAGCCGCTCCTGAAGTCGCAAAAATACTCGCACAGGAGCTGGAAAAAGATCAAGATTGGCAAAATGATCAAATAGCGCATTTTCAAAAAGTTGCAAAAAATTATATCTTAAAGTAATACAAAAAATAACCAGCAATACTCAATTACTCAATTATGGAACAACAATACATCTTGGCGATGGATCAAGGCACCACCAGCTCCAGAGCTATAATTTTTGATAAGGACAGAAATATAGTCTCCATTGCCCAGAAGGAATTTACACAAATATTCCCACAACCGGGATGGGTCGAACATGATCCACATGAAATCTGGTCAACGCAGGCAGGTGTCACAGCAGAAGCAACCACAAAGGCAGGATTAAACGGCAAAAATATTGCCGCCATTGGTATTACCAATCAACGCGAAACTGTGGTTGTTTGGGACAAAGAAACAGGAAAACCCATCTACAATGCCATTGTATGGCAAGATAAACGCACCGCAGATTATTGCGACGAGTTACGCAGCTCCGGAAAACATGAGCTGATCCAGGAGAAAACAGGCCTGATATTAGACCCCTATTTTTCTGCGACCAAAATAAAATGGATTCTGGATAACGTGGAGGGTGCACGGGAAAAAGCACAAAACGGGGAATTAATCTGTGGAACTATTGACACTTGGCTCGTCTGGAACCTCACGCGTGGCGATGCACACATCACAGATGTAACGAACGCTTCCCGCACCTTACTCTTTAACATCCATAGCATGGAATGGGACAAGGAGCTACTCGAATTATTTGACATCCCCGCTGCCATGCTGCCCGAAGTAAAAGAAAGCAGTGAAATATATGGGGAATCCCGGACAACCATTTTTGCACACAAAGTCAAGATTGCAGGAATTGCCGGCGATCAGCAGGCAGCACTTTTCGGACAGCAATGTATTGAAAAAGGGATGGTCAAAAACACGTACGGCACTGGATGTTTTATGTTAATGAACATCGGTGATAAACCAATCCGTTCAAAGAATAACCTTTTAACTACTGTCGCCTGGAAAATCAACGGGAAAACAGAATATGCCCTGGAGGGAAGCATCTTTATCGGTGGCGCACTGGTCCAATGGCTACGCGACAATCTCAACATCATCTACAAATCAGCGGACGTAGAGCAATTAGCACTTACAGAGAAGGATAACGGCGGCCTCACATTCATCCCTACCTTTGCTGGACTGGGAGCGCCGTACTGGAATGCTCGTGCACAAGGGACGCTATTTGGTCTGACGCGCGCGACCACCAATGGACATATAGCACGCGCCTCACTAGAGGCAATCTCCCTCCAGACACGTGATGTACTGCAAGCAATGGAAGCAGATAGTGGCATACCGATCAAAGAACTACGTGTAGATGGCGGTGCAACGGCAAATAACCTACTCATGCAGATTCAGGCCAATGTGCTTAACAGCAAAGTTGTACGCCCTAAAATCACAGAAACTACAGCTTTGGGGGCAGCATACCTCGCAGGACTGGCCGTGGGATTCTGGAAAAATAAGGATGAGATATCAAAGTTTTGGGCACAGGATCGTATATTTGAACCTGAAGCAGAGCAAGAAGAGCAAACAAAAAAAATCATTAAGCTCTGGACCAAGGGTGTCAAAGCATTACAGTACTGGACCGAAAACTAACCAACAAGCATGAACCATTATTTAGCAGAATTTATCGGCACAACCCTCCTCCTTCTTTTAGGCAATGGGGTTGTGGCCAACGTTATCTTGAAAGGAACAAAGGGAGAAAATGGTGGCTGGATTGTAATCACCACCGCATGGGCACTTGCAGTTTATGTCGGTGTTGTATTTGCTGGCCCCTATACCGGAGCCCACCTCAATCCTGCGGTAACCATTGCCGTCGCTCTCAATCATGGTCTTCCCTGGATGGAAGTACCTGGCTATATTCTCGCGCAAATTGCCGGTGGTTTCTGTGGCGCCATGTTAACCTACATCATGCACAAAGACCATTTCGATGCAACAGCAGACCCAACCACCAAACTTGGTGTTTTCGCTACGATACCCAACATCCGAAATACGTCAACAAATCTGGCAAGTGAAATCATTGGAACCTTTGTTTTGATTTTTGTTATTTTCTTCATAACAGGACAAGATGTGACCATCGACGGAAAAACAGCTCCTATTGGCATGGGCTCTCTTGGTGCTATACCCGTTGCATTTCTCGTATGGGCCATCGGCCTCTCGCTAGGTGGAACTACGGGATATGCCATCAATCCTGCCCGGGATTTGGGGCCGCGCTTATTTCATGCCCTTTGGCCAATCAAAGGAAAAGGAAGCTCCGACTGGTCTTATGCCTGGATTCCAATCCTAGGACCTGTCTTGGGCGCTATTTTAGCCTTTGCACTTTATACCTGTATAAAACCGGCCTAATCAAGGTCGCTGTACCTACAAAATAAAGGGGGATTCAATAATTGAATTCCCCTTTATTTTGTTATCCACGTTTGGGTTTTCTATGACCGTATTCACGATCCCGATCAAACGTATTCATATGACGTTCCTTTTTCACAGGATACACGTCATCAATTACAATCAGTATACCTTTTTCTTCTACCGTACCAAACTCGTCATTACGCGCAGTGCCAAATGATTTCATCGTAGGCGATAGGTTCATATATGTATTTATCAACGGTGGAATATTCTCGCCCAATGCTCTCACATGACTATTTAACACCTTATATCCTTCTTTATAATCCAGTCCATCAAACACGCCTACAAAACGTTCGTAATCATTTTTGATTTCCAATTCCGGAAGAGGAAGCACCAATTTATCATGATCAGGAAAATAGTAATCCATAAAATAAAGCAACATATCCCGTGCATCTTTATTGTAATGTGGATACATGGTCACTTTACCAAAGAGGTATTTAATTTCAGGGTTAAGCATCACCAAAGCCCCTAAACCGTCCCAAAGATTGTCCAAAGAAAAAATTCCTTTTCTATTGTCGATGGCTGGTTGGTATTTAGGCTGTACAAACGATCTTCCTAATTCTATGGTGTAAGGTAGATATTCGTTCGTGAACAATTCGGAAAACTGAAAATAATGTGCTGTTGATAAATTGGGTATACCATTTACTTCACCAGCCTCAGCACATTTGATTACCCTATAACCGGCAACCACTTCTTCATCTTCGGGATTCCATGCGATCAACTGATCGTAACAATCTTCGCATGTATCATTTTCATCGATATCAATTGAAAGTCCTGTACCTCCCCCTGCTCCACGAAAAGTCAACTCTCGCAAACGCCCAATTTCACGCATGACATTTGGCGAATTATGATAGTTGATTAAATATATCTCGTTATTTCCATTGTTGGTATATCGTAAGAAGACGTCTTTATTCAATTCGGTCTTCAATAATTCTCTATCAACTGGAGGTATAATTTCTTGCATAAATTCTATTTTTCTTGAGCCAATCCATAAACCCTTCTTTTCACTTCCTCAGCCCAAGTTTTTTCGTTTTTTGATTGATCAAACGCTGTATAAGGGATTCTTTCTCCTACTATAATATTGACGGTATGTCCGCGTTGGGCAAACATTTCATCAGGTAAATATAACATTTCAATGTTTACCTTGAGACCCAATTTCTGTCTAAGCCTTGCAAAATTATAAAAAAACTTAGAGTTTTTACCGTCAATCAACACCGGAATGACATCTTTTTTATATTTTTTTGATTTGCTAATAAAACTTTTTTTCCATTCGAGGTCTTCTATACGACCATCGTTTTGTTTTCTGGAAACCAAACCTGCAGGAAATACCAGTAGCGCATCGTCCGCTCCATAGGCCTCCTCAATCGCAGAGATCGCCTGTTTCCCTTGCCCCCCTAACTTATTGACACCGACAAACAAAGGTCTCAAATTACCTATATTTAAAAGAATATCATTAACCAAGAACTTCACATCGCGCCTATATTTACCTATAGCGTGCATAAATGCAATACCATCCAATCCGCCCAAAGGGTGATTGGACGCAAAAATAACCGGATCCGATACGGGGATATTTTCTGCCCCATACAAATTGACCTTGACATCCAGATCGTTGATCAATGCATCAACAAAATCCAAGCCTTGAAGATCTGCAAAGCGCGTCATAATATCATTTATCTCGTCCTCATGAATTGTCCTTTTTAAATAATTAAGTAAAAAAGACGGAATCCATTTAGCAAGCCCCGCATTTTTTTTGTGAATAACTTCACGTATATCAATAAACTTTTTACTCTCGCTTGTGATCATCAATCTTACTGTTCCAATTAAAAATACTTCTCCTCCATTTAGGCCCCGTTTTATGCCTATTCCAATTCGTTGACAAAAATAATAACAGAATGGTAATAAAAGTACAATTTTAAACTTTAAAATTGTACTTATTTGCAATTATGTAATCTTTCGCTGTTCTTCGTATTTTAGGTATTACAAGCAATCAATGAATTAAGCATAAATCTGATCTGTAAAATTTCTTTTCACCTACTTTTTTTATTAAGTTTGAGTATGCTAATAAGTCAATTTCTTTCAAATGCTGATTTCAGTATTCAAAATGCTGATTCAATACAACAAGCGCTAGAGAAGCTGCAAGATATGCTTTGTAAAGAATTAGTCGTTTTAAATGGTGACGACTATATTGGCCTGGTTAATGAAACCATCTTATTGGATGCGGAAGATGAAGACGCTCCCCTTTCATCCATAAAAATAAATACAGCCCCCATACAGCTGAAGTTTAATCAACACCCCTACGATGCCTTGGTGATGATAACTGTATATAATAGTACAATCATTCCTGTTTTAGATCAAGACAACAAATATATTGGTGTGTCAACGCAATTAGATATATTAAAGGCAATAAGTTCAATTCAATCGCAAAATGAATCTGGGGCTATTATTGTGTTGGCAATTGGCTTACATGATTTTTCACTTTCACAGATTGCGCACCTTGTTGAAAGTGACAATTGCAGAATACTTAATTGTGCGACCAAAATAAATTTGGAAAGTGACCATATTGAAGTTACCCTTAAAGTCGACAAGTCAAACATTAATGCATTACTGAATTCATTCCTAAGACACAACTATTTAGTTCTTGAAACCCATAATACCATAGCTGCATTTGACGACACTGCCGACCGTTATCAGCAGCTTATGAATTATATTAACATTTGATTAGGATTAGTTTTTTCTCATCTTTGCCCCATAAATTGAAAACAATATGAGAATCGCAATATATGGAAGAGAGTTTCAGCCCTCTGTTATACCACATGTGAAACACTTATTTGAATATCTTGTCGATAAAAATATTGAGATCTGGGTCTATGATCCATTTCATGAATTTCTGCTGTCACAATTTGAATGTGCCTTTAATTTCTCAACATACAATACCTATCAAGAAATCAAAGACGATATTGACATTATGTTGAGTCTGGGCGGAGATGGAACCATGTTATCTGCTGTTTCCTTGATTAAAGACTCCGGAATTCCAATTGCAGGGATAAACTTTGGACGCCTCGGTTTTTTAGCTTCCATCAATAAAAATGATTTTGAAGATGCTATCGACGCTATACTGAACCAACGTTTTACGATACAGAAGCGCGTGTTGCTCTCTGTTGAATCTGAACAGGTTAATTTGTTCCAAGGCAATCACTATGCGCTCAATGATATTACCGTATTTCGTTATGACAGCTCGGCCATGATTACGGTCAATGCACGCATCAATGGCGAACTACTGAATTCATACTGGGCAGATGGACTAATTATCGCTACACCTACCGGATCCACAGCCTATTCATTGAGTTGCGGCGGACCTATTATTATGCCAGAAAGCGGCAATTTTGTCATTACCCCCATCTCTCCGCACAACCTCAATGTGAGACCCATTGTCATCTCAAATCAGTTTACCCTTGAATTGGAAATAGAGAGTCGAAGCAATCAATACATCCTTAGCTGTGATTCCAAAAACGAATCCATTGATACATCTGTAAAATTAACCATTAAACAGGCTCCATTTACTATTAATCTCATTAGGCTCCCGCATGAAAGCTTTTTCAGCACGCTGCGGGAAAAATTACTTTGGGGTATCGATGTCAGAAACTATTAGGATATTAATAGCTTCGCACAGCCTCGCTTTGCACGCAGGAAAAGAGATAATCTGCTAGATGAAGATGTTTCAAACAATCTTTCTACATATTGTACTTCTGAATTTCCAATTAAAAATCGATATTTGGAAGAAATAAAGGAAGACGGAATAAGAATATCCATAATAGAAATCCAGGTGCAATAATTAATCAATGAAAAGTGCGTTAAACAAACAATAATCATTGATAGCAATACAGGAAACCAAAAATAGGTTTTAAAACGCCAAAATAGCATTTATGGCTAAGGTGTTAATTTTATTGAAAACAGCAAAAATGAGTTTTTTAGATCAGATAGATACTATTAAATTGCCACAGCATATAGCCATCATCATGGATGGCAATGGCCGTTGGGCAAAGCAGAAGGGGAAACTTCGTGTATTTGGGCATCAAAATGGTGTAAAAGCGGTACGAGAAGCATTAGAAGGATGTGTAAAAGCCAATATTAAATTTCTGACACTTTATGCATTTTCTGCAGAAAACTGGAATCGACCTAAACTTGAGGTGATGGCACTGATGGAACTATTGGTTACTTCCCTTAAAAAAGAAATCAAAACTTTTCAGGAGAATGGCGTCCGCTTGAATGTTATTGGTGATATCACCAAATTACCCTCAAATGCACAAAGAAAGCTGCAGGAAACCATTGAAGCAACGAAAGAAAATACACACTGTACATTGACATTGGCTTTGAGCTACAGTTCCCGACAAGAAATTGTGGACGCTGCCCGAAATCTAGCCCAACAAGTAAAAGATGGAAAACTCCATGCAGACGAAATTAACGATGAATTATTCGCTGCAAACCTCTATACACAAAATCTACCCGATCCTGACCTTCTGATACGTACCAGCGGAGAATTGAGAATAAGTAACTTCCTACTTTGGCAAATTGCCTATTCAGAATTATGCTTCCTAGATAAGATGTGGCCTGAGTTTACGAAAGAAGATTTATTTAAATCCATCGTCGATTATCAGCAACGCGAAAGAAGGTTTGGAAAAACAAGTGAACAGTTATAAAGATTTTATTAAATTTGACCACTGATTTGAAAAAAAGCAAGCTGGTTAAATTTTCTTAATTAACAAAAATTAACAAACGATTGGTGTACTTTAGCGCCAATAATTATAGATAAATGAAGCGTATACTACCCGTAATACTATTTTTTGGTCTCTCATCAATGCAGCTTGTCTACGGACAAGACAAAGGTGCTTTCAATTTAAATGACCCAGAAAAAATCAGCTATCTCAATCCTAAAAACTATGTAATTAGTGCTATTGATATAACTGGAACACAATTTTTAGATAAAAATGTATTAATTACGATCTCTAAATTGTCAGTAGGTCAATATTTGGAAGTTCCAAGTGAGGCGACTGCAAAAGTAGTGAAGGATATGATGGCTCAAGGCCTCTTTGATGATGTCGAATTATGGGCAGATAAAATTGAAGGTGAAAATATATTTTTGACCATCCGTGTAGTAGAACGTCCTCGTTTAACTCGTATTGATATCAACGGTCTAAGTAAAAGCCAGACCGAAGAAGTTCGCAAACGTTTAAATAGCAACACTGGTAAGATTGTCAACGAAAACTTGATGAACACCACACGTGGTACAATCCAACGGTTCTTAAAAGAAAAAGCTTTTTTATATCCGGAGATCACCCTAAAAACAGTGAAAGACTCGGCACAGGCTAATAATGAAATACTTATTGCCGATGTGGATAAAAAACATAAGGTAAGAGTCAAAAAAATGACTTTTACAGGGAATGAACATTTTTCTCAAAAAGAATTGAGAAAAATGGCCAAACCTATCAAGCAAAAAATGTGGTACCGTATTTTCGGTCCTGGAAAATTCAAGGAAGAAAAATACAAAGAAGGTAAAGAAAACCTAATCAAGAAAATGGCAGCCAAAGGCTATCGTGATGCGACGCTCTTGAAAGATACGGTTATTCGCGAGGGTGAAAAAAATGTGTTGGTTAATTTTGACATCTATGAAGGTCCTAAATATTATGTAGGTAATATTGTTTGGACAGGTAATGCGAAGTATTCTGACACCTTACTAAATAAAATTTTAGGTATCAAACGTGGTGATGTTTTTTCGGAAGAAAAATTAACAGCAAAATTGATGGGTCCTACAAAAAATAGTGATGACATCTCTTCAATCTATATGAACGATGGTTATCTTACGTTCTCAGTAGACCCCGAACAAACGCGTATTTACAACGATACCATCGATTTGAATTTACGTGTATATGAAGGTGCTCAATATACCATCAATAACGTTATTGTTAAAGGTAATGATGTAACCAACGACCGTGTTGTATTACGTTCTATTTATACAAAACCTGGTCAAAAATTCTCAAAAGAACAAATTATGCGCAGTGTGCGTGAGATTGCGCAGTTGGGAAATTTTGATGAGCAAAAGACAAACCCAGTACCGACAAATCTAAATTATGCGGATGGTACAGTGGACATTGTTTATAATGTTACTGAGAAACCTTCGGATCAGGTCGAACTTTCGGGTGGTTATGGTGCCGGTCAGATCATCGGTACCTTAGGTTTAACATTTAACAACTTCTCTACCAGCAATTTCTTTGACAAAAGTTCCTGGAAACCGCTACCACGTGGAGATGGACAGAAGTTGAGTGTCCGTGGTCAAACTTCGGGTAAACGTTATCAATCGTATAGTTTCTCTTTCTCCGAGCCTTGGTTAGGTGGTAAAAAACCAATTTATTTTGGTTTGAGCGCCTATACTTCGAGTTCATCATATGGTGGGTTTAACTACTATACTGGCGAGCAAATTGTTAAGGATTCCGAGTTGAACCGTATTTGGATGACTGGTATTACCGCAACATTAGGTAAACGCTTACAATGGCCAGACAACTGGTTCCAGGCAAATACTTCCTTGTCATTCCAACGTTATAAGCTTCAGAATTATGGAAATTACTTCCTATTTGATAATGGTACAGCCTATAACATCAACTTGACGCAAGAGTTTAGCCGTAATTCGATCGATGCTCCTATCTATCCTACTTCGGGTTCAAACATCAAATTCTCGGTGCAATTGACGCCTCCATATTCATTGTTCAACAACATTGATTATAAAAATGGTTCGGCTCAGGAACGCTACCGTTGGACAGAGTACCACAAATGGAAATTTGACTCGCAGTGGTATGCAAAAATTGCGGGAAAACTTGTTTTCAAAGCACAAGCTCAATTTGGTTTCTTGGGTAAATACTCCAGCAAAACTGAAATATCAACTTTCGAGCGTTTCAAAGTCGGTGGGGATGGTATGCAAGGGTTTGATTACCTACAAGGATCTGAAATTGTTGCGTTACGTGGTTATGCAAATGGTGTAATCATTCCTGAAGGAACACAAAATGTGAATGTGGCACGAAATTCAGGTAGTCCAATCTATACGAAATATCAAATGGAATTACGTCACCCGGTGATGTTAAATGATCAGGCAACAGTTTACGTATTGGCTTTCGCTGAAGCGGCAAATACCTGGAACAAGTTCACTGAATACAATCCATTTAAAGTACGTCGTTCTGCAGGTGTTGGTGCCCGTATCTTCTTACCGATCTTCGGTATGCTAGGAATAGATTACGGCCATGCATTCGACCCTATCCCGGGTTTACCGAGCAGTACATGGAAACAAAACTTTACATTTAGTATTATGCAAAATATGGGTGGATTCTAATCTTTGTTGATCCAATCCTGTCGAAATAAAATAAAAAGCTATCGCAAGAAATTGTAGATAGCTTTTTTGTTTTAAGATTATTTTCCAGTAAATCATGTATTTTTCTTTCATTTCCACCCGATCGGATTAAATGCCAAATCACCCTATATATCTTATAAATTTTCTTATATTGAGTGTCGTTATGATCACCGAAAAAAAGAAGCCATAAACAGCACCCAGGCAACTAGCATTGGAGCATTCTTCAACAAGTTAAATAGTGTTAAACCCGAGAAATATCTGTTAGATTGCTTCTTTTTTCTTATTTTTGAGCCGTAAATTTACGTAGAGCGGTTTTCTCGAATTAAACTTTTGGGATTATCCGAAGTCATAAGGTAAATTAGTGTTAAATAATAAAAGTATAGTCTATAAAAACTTACAGGAAATATGAAAAAAATATTGTTAGTTATAGCTTTTGTAGTCGTGAGTGCTACAGCAACATTTGCCCAACAACTTGCATATGCTGATTCAGAATATATCCTAAAACATATTCCTGAATATACGACTGCACAGAAACAGTTAGATGACCTTTCTAAGCAATGGCAGGAAGAAGTGGATCAGAAATATGCTGAGATTGAAAAACTATATCAGGCTTATCAAAAGGACCAGGTCTTATTAAATGAAGATATGCGTCGTCGCCGTGAGGATGAAATCGTGACAAGAGAAAAAGAAGTAAAAGACTATCAAAAACAAAAGTTTGGATTTGAAGGCGACCTCTTTAAAAGACGTACTCAATTGATGAAACCTATTCAAGACCGTGTAGCAAAAGCTATCCAAGATGTTGCTTCGGCGCAGGGAATTGATTTTATTATGGACAAGGGCAATGAGTCTACTTTTCTCTATGCCAATCCAAAATTGAATAAAAGTAATGATGTCATTACAAAATTAGGATATAAACCCAATCCGAGTCTTGCAAACTAAGCGGGAGTTTATTATCATTGTGGACACAAATAGTAATAGTAGTAATTAATTAGAAAACTAAAAGATTGCCATAAAGATGGCTCATTAGATTAAAATGAAAAGCATGAAAAATTTATTAAAGGGTGCGGTTGCTTTAGTGGCAGTATTTTTCTCAACTCAATTCGCAAATGCGCAGCAAAAAATTGGTCATATCAATTTTGCTGAAATTATTCAGTCTACATCTGAATTTAAAGCAGCTGAAGGGCAGTTGAAAACATTGAGCGATGGTAAAACCAAAGAAATTCAAGATATGGTTACCATCTATCAAACAAAACAAAAAGATGCAAACGATAAATTGCGTAACAGAAGTGAAGCAAATAAAGAAACTGTTGATCCAGAAATCAACAAAATAGGTCAAGAATTACAAGATATCCAAGCGCGTATTCAGACAGCACAACAAGCTGCTCAAGAAGACTTAAACAAAAAAGAAGAAGAATTAATTGCACCTATACACAGAAAAGTTGGTGAAGCTGTAAATGCTGTTTCTAAAGAAAAAGGCATGGCTTATGTATTTGATATTTCTAGTACAAATATTCCTTATTTCCAAGGTGGAGAAGACTTAACTGCTGCAGTAAAAACGAAATTAGGTATTTCAGCTACAGCTACTCCTGCTGCTCCAGCAAGAAAATAAGCTAGTAGACAAGGCAATAAAAAAGGGATTATCGATATCGATAATCCCTTTTTTATTGCCTATCTATTTTCCCAATGGCAAGTGAATCGCAATCAGCGTACAGCGCCGACAGCACCAAATACGCTCCAGTTCTACAGCCAAAAGAATAAGGGAAACTCAAAAGCTTATCGAATCAGTCAAATTATAGTGTAAATAAAAATCTGCTGCTTGATTTTCTTGCATTTACCAGCTAAATTGTAGATATTGGTTCGGAAAACAAACATATCTACCCTAATGAAAACTTCATGGTCCCAAATTTGTTCATTAACTGACGAATATAAGGTACCCAGGAAAGCTTCGTCGTTAAAATGATTTTATTCGCATGAAAAAGAAAGTAATTGAGGATAATCCTAAAAAAGAAAGAAAGGTAACTTCCGGTCCTATTCGCGACAAGGAACGCACCAAGGCGCGAATGATCGCTGCTGTCGGAAAGGTAATTCAGAAAAAAGGATACCATGCATTGAATGGGCCTAATATTGCTTTGGAATGTGGACTGAACAAAGCATTAATATGGAATTATTTTGGCGGTCTCGATCAACTGGTGGAAGCTTACCTAACACAAAAAGATTTCTGGCAAATCGGAGACAAGGGCGTATTGGAACAAATGATCACAAACCCGGGCTCCATCAGTATCTCCTTGATAGAAGAATTGCTTAAATCTCAATTTAACACCTTTTTGAAGGATAAGACGAAGCAAAAAGTTATTCATTGGGGACTGGGCGAAAAAACAAAAGCGCTTAAAAATATAGCCGACAGAAGAGAATTGCTCGGCGAAGAACTATTTAAACATGTCGATTCAAAATTCGAAAACTCCGAAAACGACCTTAGAGCGACATTAGCGATTTTAGTCAGTTCAATTTATTATTTGAGCCTTCAGGCAAAATCTACAGGTAGTACATTTTGCGGTATTGATGTAAATACCGAAGCAGGAAAAGAACGAATTCAGAAAACGATGCGTAAAATATTAGAACAGACATTTTCTGATGTTGAGCTGTAGTCTACTCAGATACAACTAGAGAAAACGTCCAAGAAGAAATAATTCCTTCTTGGACGTTTTTCATTACAGCCTAAATTCACCATTAAAAATTTCCAATAATTTATCGTGTTAGGTCCTCATTTTTGATTTATTTTTACTATGTTAGCATAACAAAATAATATAGTATATTTGTTTATAACCAAGATACAAGCATATGATAGGTCAACTAATATTTGCGGTTTGTTTCGCTGTAGCATTGTTTCTTTTTAGCAAAAATGCACAACAGATTTATCGTAATATCAAGCTAGGCAGACCGGCAGATCGTTCGGACAGATCCGCGGAGCGTTGGAAAATGATGTTCCTCGTCGCCTTTGGTCAAAAGAAAATGTTTAAGCGTATTTTCCCCGCAGTCCTACATTTATTTGTATACCTTGGATTTGTCATCATCAATATTGAGATGTTGGAGATTGTCATCGACGGGCTTTTTGGTACACATCGTATCTTTTCATTTCTAGGGAGTTTTTATAATTTCCTGATTGGGGCATTTGAATGGCTCGCGCTGGGTGTACTGGTATCCTGTCTCATCTTTTTATTTCGGAGAAATATTGCTAAAGTAGCTCGCTTAAATAGCGCGGAATTGAAACATTGGCCCAAGACGGATGCAAATATTATTTTAATCACAGAGATTCTTTTAATGTCGGCTTTCCTGCTGATGAACGCTTCTGATCTTAAATTGCAACTCTATGGCTTTGCACATTTTAAATCGGCAGGTTCCTTTCCAGTAAGCCATTATCTTCTTCCATACCTTCCTACTTCGACGGAGGCCTTATTTTTAATAGAGCGGTCTTGTTGGTGGTTTCATATCCTAGGTGTACTTGCCTTCTTAAACTACCTCCCCTATTCCAAGCACCTTCATATTATTTTGGCTTTTCCGAACACCTATTTTTCTAATCTGAACGCAAAAGGCAAACTATCCAATATGCCAGCTGTGACCAATGAGGTTAAGGCAATGCTTGATCCGAGTTTCACCCCGCCTCCAGCAGATGCAAATGCACGCTTTGGAGCCAAAGATGTCCAGGATTTAACCTGGAAGAGCTTATTGGATGCATATACCTGTACTGAATGTGGACGTTGTACATCTTCCTGCCCCGCAAATATAACGGGAAAGCTGCTGTCCCCACGAAAAATCATGATGGATACACGGGATCGACTCACTGAAGTCGGTACGAATATCAAAACAAATGGAAGCTTTCAGGATGACGGAAAATCTCTCATTGACACTTACATCAGTCGAGAAGAGTTATGGGCCTGTACAAGCTGTAATGCATGTGTAGAACAATGCCCGGTCAATATTAATCCTTTGGATATTATTATTGAGCTACGCCGCTTTGCTGTTATGGAAGAATCACAAGCTCCTGCGAGTATTAACAATATGTTTGGAAATATTGAGAACAATGGTGCCCCATGGAAATATGCGCAATTGGACCGCGCCAATTGGACTCAACAACAATAGTTTTATGATGGAAAATGAATTAAAAGTTCCCACAGTTGCAGAACTGTTGGCCAAAGGAGAAACTCCTGATATACTATTTTGGGTAGGTTGTGCAGGGAGTTTTGACGAACGTGCACAGAAAATTACGCGCGATATCTGCAGAATATTACAACATGTCGGTTTAAAATATGCCATCTTAGGTACAGAAGAAAGTTGTACAGGTGATCCTGCCAAAAGAAGTGGAAACGAATTTCTATTTCAAATGCAGGCCATGATGAACATCGAAGTACTCAATGGCTATGAAATCAAAAAAATAGTAACGGCTTGCCCACACTGTTTCAATACCTTGAAAAATGAGTATCCATCCCTAGGTGGTAACTATGAGGTCATTCATCATACACAATTGATCCAAAACCTGATCGATGAAGGAAAATTAAAACCAGCGGATAACAACGTATTCAAAGGAAAGAAGATAACCTATCATGATCCCTGTTATCTTGGCCGTGCAAATGAGGTCTATGAGGCACCGAGAAAAGTATTGGAAAGCTTGGATACCCAGTTGATCGAACTGAAACGTTGTAAGAGCAATGGACTTTGCTGCGGTGCTGGGGGCGGACAAATGTTCAAAGAACCAGAGCCCGGAGCAAAAGACATTAACATCGAACGTATCGAAGAAGTCATCGATGCAAAGCCTCAAGTTGTCGCTGCAGCATGTCCTTTCTGTATGACGATGTT
>NZ_JBNPWQ010000025.1:0-100658 GCF_050433745.1 Sphingobacterium sp. HSC-15S19 | reverse complement strand
ATTATGTAAAGTCCAAATGTAAAGCCGTAACGCAATGCTCTGTGAATCAATGTACCTTTCAATGGACTTTACATATCCATATTGTTGTCATAGCCTGTGTTATGGAAAGCTTTCCATAATAAAGGAGCATCCCTTAGGATATCCACCAAAGCATATGAAATTTCGAAGGGTATATTTTAAATTCTCCAGTTTTGTTGAAGAACGTATCTTTGAGGGAAAAGATAGGCTATGAAATTGCGAAAAGGAATCTTCTTTGCAAATCGAAAAACAAAAACAAAAAGGACAATTGCAAAAAGCAGCAGCGCAACAAATTGAGACGTTACCTGCAAATCCTTGGTCAATTGAAAATTCTCGGCATCAAACTCCTCTATAACGGGATTATCACTGTGTATATTACCATAAAATAGCGGATCGATGTGATTAACCGATGCATCAATATACTTCTGCACGTCGGCATGATTATGCTGATACATAAAACTGACAGCTGGTCGATCGGATTCAATGAGCACAGCATGGCTATTACTGCTTCTGATAAATAAGAAGCATAGGAAAAGGAGTATGGTAATAACCGCTTTCATTGCGGAGCAAATATACTAGCGTACAAATAATTTTAACCATCTTTAACACATTTTAACAAAACAATTACAATCCACAGATTTCCGCTAGAAAAGTGATAATTGCAAACCCCGTCCATTTGTTCGCAAAGGTGCTGCATCTCCAAAGACTGTCCTGCCTCCATACTTCCAAGAATCCCTTCGTTCCTCTGCTATAATTTGCTGAATATCAAACTGTGGCTGAAAATCTTTTTCGCTATCCAGGACGATCTGGTGCAACTTGTTGATTGATTTTAACTTTTCACCATAACCCAGTTTAGATTTTTCAACACCTTTTTGTAAAATCTGAATGCTCTCATCGTAAATGGTCAATGGAACCGGAAAAGGATGTCCATCTTTTCCTCCATGAGCAAAGGAAAATCGAGCGGGGTCGTTGAACCGTGAAGGCGCACCGTGGATCACCTCACTAACCAAGGCCAATGACTGTAACGTGCGGGGGCCAACTCCTTTTAACAGCAGCAGATCTTCAAAATGGCTTGGTTGACTTTCTCGGGCGACGTACAACATCGCTCCCAATCTTTTCAAGTCAACATCCGAAGCACGTACATCGTGATGAGCTGGCATAATAAGTTTAGCGAAATCTTGCATTACTTTACTTGAATCCTCTCCCACTATAGTCATGATACCTGCTCTATTGGCTGCCGCTTCTGCAGCTGTCAAGTTGAGGATTATACCTTGCGAAGGCCCACTGATACCAGCATGAGGTTCTTCAACGAACGATTTTACCTTTTCAGAATGCCAATGGTAGCGACGAGCAGTACCGTCCTTTTCATGCATACCTTGTTGGACAACAGACCAATTTCCCTGATCTGTTACGATAAAATTATGTAAATACAGTTGGTAACCATCTTGAATGGCTGTGTTATCCACTTTAGCGACAAGCTTACTGCTGCGAATCAAGCCGTTGCCATCCAACCCAATTCGATCTGACAACCGAAGTAGCTCCTGTGGAGTCTGCATAGACAACTTGCCTTTCCCCCCACAGATATAAAGCCCCAGCGACTTCGCATCTGGATTAATAGCGCGTTTTAATGCTCCCATAACAGCCGTTGTGATCCCCGAAGAATGCCAATCCATCCCGAGAACGGCACCAAAACTCTGAAACCAGAATGGATCCGCCAGTCTTCTTAAAACTTCATCTTTACCATAATCCATGAGTATAACTTCAACTATTGAACGACCTAGAGAAGCCATACGTTCGTAAAGCCACGCTGGTACTTTTCCATAGTGTAATGGGAGATCTGCAATGCCGGACCGTTTCATTGTAAACTAAATATATTAGCACAAATCTATCTCTTTTTCATATAAAATAAAAACGGCTAGATAATTTCTAGCCGTTTTTATTTTATAATCAATCTATATACTACACCTGAGCATATAACTTAGGGCTCATCGAAGTAGTGGCACATGTCACAGCTTCACTATTTACCGGTTAACGCTGATAAAAATCCAGCTCGGAACGAAGGATCTTTCTCTGAAAATTCAATAGAATGCTTATACGTGTCTACATTAAAGAAGAGCTCCGCTGGAGCAGCTTTTTTATTGTCCAAAAATAGTTTAAAGCTATATGCTGTTTTTTTGGACAAGTCAGCATTCACCTTATTGGATGAAAAGACATTCGGAAGAATTACATCTTTTGTAAAAGAATCAGTTGTAGGCGTCTGAAATAAGTCACCTAACGCTTTAATTAAATTATCAGACTGTTGACCCGATGACGAGATTCTAATTTTACCTTTGGTAAAACCGACGTCATCACTCGGCTGGCCGTCTATTATACCTGCGGGTATAAAATCTATAATCTCAAACTTCGCTCCAACAGTATCTTGTTTGTAAAGAGATTTTGTGATATAAATCCGACTTGAATCGGTTAAGATCTCATCTGTGATACGTAGAAAAAAGTTCTTCTTTTCTGCGCCCGGTGTACCATTCGTAAATTGTTCGATTTTTACACCTTCAATTTTGTTAACCGTTGTTGTATCACTTCCATCAGTTTTCTTCTGATTGGAATTTCCGCAACTAGCCATCAGCACCGTAGCGGTTGCAAGAAATGCTATAGATTGAATCTTGTACATATTGAATTGTTTGTTATCAGTTATTAATGAATATTGCTCTTATAATATTACCATTATTACTGATAACAAACAACTATTATCAATGTTTTTATTTTATTTCAATAAAGCATCGTATAAAATTTCCACAGGATGATAAGATTTTCTTCCTACACCATCTTTAATCTGATGCCTACAGGAAGTACCCGCCGCAGCAATTAGCGTATCGGATGATGTTTTACGTATGGTTGGTAACAAAACCAGCTCGGCCACTTTCATCGAAACATCATAATGTTCAGCCTCATAACCAAATGATCCTGCCATACCACAACAGCCCGAAGGAATAGTTTCTACGCTAAAATTCGTCGGGAATGATAGAACCTGTTCTGTCACAGTCACGAGGTGAAAAGCCTTTTGGTAACAGTGACCATGCAGCTTTATCTTTTTTGTTGTTCCAGTAAACTGTTCCGGATGAATACGCCCAGCCTTCATTTCAGTCAACAGAAATTCGTCAATCATCAACGCATTTTTGGCTACTTTTTGTGCGTCAACCCGCAAATCATCGTCTACTAAACTCAAATACTCGTCTCTAAATGTAATTATCCCTGATGGTTCAACGCCTAAAAGTGGCGTATCATCCGTAATTAACCCCTTTAGGAAATGGATATTTTGATTCGCAATCTTCTTTGCTTCTTTCACAAACCCTTTGGAAAGATAAGTCCGCCCACTTTGCACATGTTTTGGAATGATTACTTCATACCCCAATGCCGTCAATAATTTATATGCTGTAATACCGATCTCTGCATCATTATATTCCGTAAACTCATCCGAAAAAAGATAAACACGACGCTTGGCATCACTTACCACTGCTTGTTTTTTTACCCATTGGGTTAAGGTCGTGCCATTGACGGTTGGCAAGGAACGCTTTGGCGCAAATCCGACTGTTTTTTTGACCATTCCTGACAAGAAATCATTTTTGACCACAAAATTATAAAGAGGTGCAACCCACGATCCGAGTTTCTGAGACTGGGTGAAATTAGCAATTAATTTTGTTCTAAACCCCGCACCATGCTCATCATAATAGTGTTGTAGAAATTCTGCTTTCATTTTAGCAACATCTACGCTGGAAGGACACTCCGTTTTACAGCCTTTGCAACTTAAACAGAGATCCATGACCTCTTTGATCTCTTCATGATCGAAACGGTTTTTCTTTGTAGAATTCGTCAAAAACTGACGCAGCATATTTGCCCGTGCCCGTGTTGTATCTTTTTCATCACGTGTAGCCATAAACGACGGACACATTGTTCCTCCTGTAATTTCAGTCTTTCGGCAATCTCCCGAACCAGAACACTTCTCCGCCAACCGAAGGATAGACTCATCTTTAGAAAAATCGAAGTAGGTCTTTATTTCAGTTCGGTTGCTATCGTTGTCATAACGCAAATGAGAATCCATCGGCGGTGTGTTGACAATCTTATTTGCATTAAAAACTCCCTGTGGGTCAAAGATGAATTTGACTTCCTCAAGTAATTTGTAAACTTTTTCGCCAAGCACTTTACCAATAAACTCTCCGCGCAGACGACCATCACCGTGCTCACCACTCAGCGAACCGTTATATTTTAACACAAGATCACTCGTTTTCTCGAGGATTGAACGAAAAGTACGTTTACCGGCCGCTGTTTTCAGATTTACAAAGGGTTCGATATGCAGCTCTCCCGCTCCTGCATGCGCATAATAAGATGCATGTACTCCCTCTTCTATCAAAAGCTTTTGAATATCACGCACGTAAGCAGGTAGATCCTCAGGCGAAACAGCACAATCTTCAATCAAATTTACAGGCTGACTGTCCCCAGGCAAATTACGGATTAAACCAAGGCCCGCTTTGCGCACATCCCAAACTAAATTCGTCTGTTCAATACCGGTAATATAAGGATAGGCATATCCTAAGCCACGAGCAATTAGATCTGCTTTCAATGCCATCGCTTTCGCCTCTGTTTCGGCAGCTGTAAGCCCCCTAAACTCAACAATTAATAAAGCCTGTGGATCCCCCTCAATAAAAAAACGATTATACTTATAGGTTGGATGCCCAACCGTGAAATCCAAGATGTATTTGTCTACCAATTCAGATGCTTCTGGTTTATGTTCCAAGGCAATCACGTTGCCATGCATGCACTCCACCATATCAGCAAAGTGGACACAGAGTAAACCTAGTTCCTGAGGTGGTAAGGACATCAGTTTGAGTTTCGCTTCTGTAACGATAGCCAAAGTTCCTTCGGATCCTGCTAATAAATTACACATATTGAAAGGGGCCGAATGATCAGCAAGAATATCCAATGCATAACCGGTATTTCTTCTTGTGATGGATCGTTTGGGGTAGCCCGCTTCTATGGCACTTAAATGCTGTGGATCTGTCAATAATTCATTCATATTACGATAGATATCCCCCTCACGACCAGCTAATAATAATTTCTTAAAATATGCTGCTTCATCAATCGCCTCAAAAGTCACTTCAGAACAGTCGTCCAAAAGTACGTTGGCCGAAATCAAATTGTGCCGTGTATCTCCCCAGACAATTGAATGCAAACCCGAAGAGTTATTGCCAATCATTCCACCAACCATGGCACGGCTTGCCGTCGAAGTTTCAGGCCCAAACATCAGTCCGAATGGTTTAAGATAACTATTTAAGTCGTCACGAATCACACCTGGCTGCACCCGAACCCACTGCTCTTCGACATTAAGTTCAATAATACCGTTAAAATGACGAGAAATATCCATAATAATACCATAGCCTACAACCTGTCCCGCCAAAGAGGTACCGGCAGTACGTGGTATTATAGTTATCCTCTGCTGCTGCGCAAAATCAATTAATTTTTTAATGTCATCAATATCAGCTGGTATTGCTACAGCCAACGGCTTTTCCTGATAAACCGACGCATCGGTCGAATAAGCAAGCAACATTGTTTGATCCTTGGTTTCATTGGTATAAAAGAGCTCCCCCTTGAGTTGAGACGCTAATAAGGCTAATTGATTTTGATCTTTCACTTAATCTGCATTTAATGTATGAAACAAATTTAGTCAAATTTATGCATCGGAAAAAGAGATGAATGCAAGAAACGCACAAATCAAAAACAAAAAACGCATAAAAACGCAAAACAGGGTAATTTACCACAAAAGTCAATTTTATTTCGTTCCTTCAAACAATGCGTGTATTTTTGTGGCGCTACATCATTTAGTTAACGATTGATATCTTCCTTATATGCGTAATCTATTCCTTCGCTATACGCTTCATTCTGATTTTATTATATACACCATTCGGGTATTGATTGGCTTCCTTATAGGCTACCCACTCTTTGTATCCTTTCCCCAGTATTCTGTTTCTTGGACACTCATATCGATTATCCTGGTCATTTCGCCGCAAGAGAATGAATCAAAAAAAATAGCTATCGATCGCGCTAAATCCAATTTTATAGGTTCGGCAATCGGGCTTAGTTTATATTTTGTACCTATTTCACAACTGTACGCCATGATTATTGGCATTGTCGCGTCGTTGATCACATGTAAGCTACTCAACATCATGGCTGTGGCGCGAACATCTATGGTCGCACTAATTATCGTCTACCTTCATGAACAGCAAAGCCGCTCCTACTTCGCTGCCTTGGATCGCTTTGGCTGTGTCTGTTTAGGTTGTCTGATTGGATTGGGGGTCATCCTGTCTACAAGAAATATTATTCTGAAATTAAGAAAAAGGTATAATTGTTGAATTATATCGCTAGGCAACCTAAAAAGCAATATACTTACTTTCAGCACCATAACCCAGATGGTTATGATTTCTTTACAATAAATTCGAATAAAATTCATATATCATTCCGCTTTATCAGAATAATATTCAGAATTGTATAAATAATTTTGAATATTATACTTTTTTACCTACCTTTGCAGTCGAAATGACAAAAGTAGAATATAATTTAGACCAAGTCGACTATAAAATCTTGCGCTTAATGCAGGATAATGGACGGATCAACAATGCCGATATCGCAAGAGAATTAGGCATGGCACCATCAGCAATCCTCGAGCGCGTAAAGAAGCTTGAGCAAAAAGATGTGATTTTAAAATATAGTGCCAAGATCAATCCTGCCTCGGTCGATCAGAAACTTTTATCGTTTATTTTTATCAAAGCCAATGATATTATTGGCGAACAGGGTGTAGGGTTGGCACTTGCCGAAATCCCTGAAGTTCAAGAAGTACATGACATTGCAGGTGATGATGGTTACCTTATTAAAGTAAGAACTGCAGATTCTACAGGTTTAGTGGATCTCATGCGAAATACCTTAAGTAAAGTTGAAGGTATTATTTCAACGCGGACAACAATTGTACTTCAGACAGTCAAGGAAGATCAGCAGGTTGTGATACCTGAATAATAGAAAGGAGGTTTAATTATGTTGCAAGGACAAAAAAAGGCAGCTAGCCCAGTAATGGTTGTTGTTGCTTATTTCATTATTTATGTGGTATGGGGCTCTACCTTTTTCTTTATAGAAAAAGCATTGCATAGTTTCCCGCCATTTATTTTGGGTTCGTTTCGATTTGTTGCAGCCAGTGCAATCCTAATGACATATTGCGCCATAAAAGGATATAAATTATTTAACAAGCGTTCTATTCAGGAGGCCGCAATCGTAGGTTTTTTATTGCTCTTTGTCGATATGGCAGGGGTTATCTGGGCTGAGCAATATGTATCTGGTGGTGTTGCCGCTATTATTGCAGCTGCTGCTGCAATCTGGTTTATATTATTGGACAAACCAAAATGGAAAGAAAACTTTAGCAGCATTAGCACAGTTGCTGGTGTAGCATTAGGTTTCTGTGGTGTTGTGATGCTATTTGCTGAACAGATCATGGCGACCAATGACAATACAGATGGTACCCTTAAGGTGATTGCCTTATCGATTTTAGTATTGGGTTCTATCGCCTGGACTGTAGGCTCATTGATTTCCAAGTATTTTAAAAAATCTGAAAAAGAAGAAAAAGAGGATCTGCATGTTATGGTAAAGACCGCTTGGCAAATGGTTACCGCAGGTGTACTCTTTAATATCACGGCGCTTTTTACCGGCGAATATGCATCATTTACACTGCGTAGTGTGGCACCTGTTGACTGGTTCAATTTGGGGTATTTAATTACATTTGGCTCAATTCTTGCTTTTAGCTCTTATATTTGGTTATTGCAGGTGCGTCCAGCAATGGAAGTAAGTACCTATGCGTATGTGAACCCAATTATTGCACTTATTTTAAGTCATTTTTTCACTTCGCACGTGGTAACCTCCTTGCAAATTGTCGGTTTAGCCGTTATTCTATTTTCAGTCTTGTTAATGAACTGGAAAGCGTATCGCACCAAACTGTCGTCGCGCAGCAAAAGGAAAAAGATCATCCAACAAGGTAATAAGCTGGAGAACTTGAAAACAGCAGATCGCCAAATGGATGCCAATACTATTCCTGACACGGAATTGGTTCACTAGGTTGTTATTTTTCTAATTATATGGACAAAGCTTAATGTGTAACAATGTTAAGCTTTTGTTGTTTTTAAAAATTAGCTAACATTGGATAAGATTTGTTCATATATAATTGGCTAACTTTGCAAAGTATTTGGTTAAATTAAAAAGAATGAATATATCGAAGCAAATTGCCTTTATTGGTAGCCTTGGTGTCGCTTCGCTTTTGATGGTTACAGGTTGTACAAAACAGCTCCATCCAACGCAGAAAGATTTCCAACAATATCATATCAATAGCGATATGCAAGCTGATCCTGCGGTCGTATCAATCTACGAGCCCTTCAAGCACAAAATGGAAGCGGAAATGAACCGTGTGATTGGACATGCGGACAAGGCATTGACAAAAGAGAAAACAGCGGAAACATTAATGGGCAACTTTTTTTGTGAAGCCTTGTTGTGGATGAGTGAACATAATGCCCATAACCCTGCGGATTTAGCTTTCGCAACAAAGGGTGGGATTCGAAATGACCTTAAAGCAGGAGATATTACCGTAGGACATATTTTCGAGGTTATGCCCTTTGAGAACACGTTGACTATACTCGAACTAAAGGGTAGTCAGATTCGTCAGCTTGCTGACTATATTGCAACAACACATGGTCAACCTATTGCTGGAATGACTTTGACAATTACAGGCAACAAAGTTCAGGACATCAAGATCAAAGGTCAAGCTATTGAAGACGATAAGTTATATAAACTAGTGACCTATGATTATCTTGCCAATGGTGGTGACAACCTTACCCTGTTGACACAACCTGTATCGCGGGCAGATTATCCGCAACGTATGCGTGAAGGTTTGATTGAATATGTGAGTGAATTAACGAAAGAAGGCAAAAAAGTAAATGCAGAATTAGATGGAAGAATTAAAATCAATTAACCGAAGATCATTTATCAAGCAAGTTGGTGGATTTTCTGCTGCAGTTGCTTTGGGATCACTTCCTTTTCAAGTCGACGCGAAGAGCAAAAAGGTAAAACTTACAATTTTACATACCAACGATGTTCATAGCCGTATTGAACCGTTTCCAATGGACGGCGGTAAATATCAGGGATTGGCTGGTGTTGCACGCAGAAGTACGCTTATCAATAAAATCCGTAAAGAAGAAGAACATCTTCTATTACTGGATGCGGGCGATATGTTTCAAGGTACCCCCTATTTTAATCTTTTTGGAGGAAAACTTGAACTTGATCTCATGACAAAGCTGGGTTATGATGCGGGAACATTCGGAAATCATGAATTTGACAATGGTCTTAACGGCCTTGTAAAGTATCTGGATCACGCTAAATTTCCGTTCTTAACGGCCAATTACGACTTCAAAGGAACTGTATTGGAGGGGAAAACCCAGGATTATACCATATTCCATAAAGGTGGAATAAAAATAGGCGTGTTTGGACTAGGAGTAGATATTGAAGGATTGGTTGACCCCAATAACTTCAAGGGAATGAAATATTTGGATCCTATTGAAGTATCCGACAAGGTGGTCCGCATATTGAAGGAAAAACACAAATGTGACTTGGTCATCTGTTTATCGCATTTGGGCTATCAATATGAAAACGATAAAGTGTCAGATCTAATCCTTGCCGCTAAAACCTCAGATATTGACCTAATTATCGGCGGCCATACTCACACCTTCTTAAATGAACCAACACTGGTTACCAATTTAAAAGGAACGAAGACCGTTGTGAATCAAGTCGGTTTTGCCGGGATTAATCTGGGACGAATTGACTTTATTATGGAACCGGGGTCTGAGAAGAAACAAATGGTCGCAAGTACCTATCAAGTCAATCCTTCAATTCCGGAGTCCATGTTGGCATAATGTGATCTAATTTTAATAAATGCCAAGTTGACTAATCAATTTGGCATTTTTTTTACCAATACTACAAGAAGACGTATGAATTAAAAAACTTATACGATCTATACAAGCTGATTCATCATTCAATGAAAAGAATTTTATCGATATACCTCGACTCCTTTAAGGGACTGTCTCAAGCCGCATGGCTACTTGCCATAGTTATGCTCATCAATAGAATGGGAAGTATGGTGATTCCCTTTCTTGGACTCTACATGACCCAGGTTCTACATTTTGACATTAAACAAGTTGGTGTGGTATTGATGAGTTATGGATTCGGCTCCGTTTGTGGTTCTTACATAGGTGGCTGGCTGACTGACCGGATTGGCAGCTTCAAGGTTCAGTTCGGAAGTCTCGTATTGGCCGCTCCTTTATTCTTACTGATTCCACATTTCAAAGAGGTGCAGTCGTTATCCATCATGATTTTTACGTTAAGCTTAATCTTTGACGCCTTTAGACCTGCAAACTCGGTGTCAGTGGCGAGTTACGCTAAACCAGAAAATATCACGCGTGCTTTTTCATTGAATCGCCTAGCCATAAATTTGGGATTTTCAATCGGCCCAGCGGTTGCTGGCTTTTTGGCCACCATCTCATTCAATTGGATCTTTTATGGAAATTCTTTTGCCGTCCTTTGCGCTGCAGTGATTTTCTTTGTCTTTTTTCATAAACGAGAAAAAAGAAGCGATATCAAATCAAAAAAAGAGATTATTCCTGAAAACGAATTGCCTCAAAAAGGACGAAACCCTTATACAGACTTACCATTTGTCTTATTCAATATCTTTTGTTGTATTTTCTCTTTTTGTTTCTTTCAGTTGATTACGACTTTACCGCTTTTCTACCGTGAGGTTCATCATTTGAACGACCATCAAATCGGATTTCTACTCGGTTGGAGTGGTTTCGTTATTGTATTGCTGGAGATGTTTATTGTCCATATAGCTGAAAAAAGATTCTCGTTAATTAGCACGCTCGTCTTTGGAACATTTTTATGCGCCAGCTCTTATGCCATGCTAAATTTTACAGGCGGGCTCGGTTGGTTATATTTCACATTCTTTATTTTTGGTTTAGGTGAGATGCTGACATTACCTTTCATGGCAACGGTTTCTGTTAACCGCTCGACACCCAAAACACAAGGAGCATACATGGGCTTCAATTCCCTTGCTTTTTCAGCAGCAAATATATTTTCACCACTTTTAGGAACAAGCATAGTCGACTCCTTTGGTTTTACAACACTATGGTGGGCGACGGCATTGACCTTATCTGCAACAGCAATCGGGTTCTATTTGGTTCTAAAATGGATGAAATAGTATAAACTAAATAAAAAAAAGCGGGTGTATTTAATTTTAAATACACCCGCTTTTTGTAAAATGATTGATAAACTACCAAATTTTGATACGTTTATCGACCGGAACAAACATTTTGTCACCGTTCTTTGTATCCCAAGCTTTATGGAAAGCATCTAGGTTAATGATCGGCGCAAAAGCACGGTACTGTGCCGGAGAATGCGGATCAGTTTTCACTTGATTGACCACAAACTCGTCTGTTGTCTTCGTTCTCCATATTGTAGCCCAGGAAAGGAAAAAGCGCTGGTCCTGCGTAAAACCATCTATTAATCCAGGATTTCCCTTATCTTTCAGATAAAGTTGCAATGCATCAAAAGCAACTGATGAACCTCCCAAATCCCCAATATTCTCCCCTAATGTAAAGCGACCGTTCACAAAAACGCCTGGTACAGGTTCATAGGATTCAAATTGACGTACCAAAGCATCAGCCGCTGCTTCAAATTTCGCCTTATCACTGTCGCTCCACCAGTTGTTCAGGTTTCCGTTTCCATCGTATTTCGCACCCTGGTCGTCAAATCCATGTGAAAGTTCATGACCAATTACCGCACCGATACCACCAAAATTAACTGCAGCATCAGCCTTATAATCATAGAATGGTGGCTGAAGAATCGCTGCCGGAAAGACAATCTCGTTAAACAATGGGCTATAATAAGCGTTTACAGTTTGTGGAGTCATCCCCCATTCTGACTTATCTACTGGCTTATCTTGCTTCGCCAAATTTTGGTAAAATGCCCATTTACTCGAAGCCAATACATTTTCATACAACGATGTACCAACATCAAGTTTGCTATAATCTTTCCATTTATCCGGATAACCAATTTTAACTTTAAACTTAGCCAGTTTGTCTAATGCCTTTACTTTCGTTTCATCCGACATCCAAGTTAATCCCTTGATATGCTGCCCGAAAGCTTTAACAAGATAGCTTACAAGTTCTTCAGCTTCAGCTTTGGCCTTCGGAGGAAAGTTTTCTTTCACATATAATTTCCCCAATAGCTCCCCTGCGATCGAATTGACAAATTCCACACCACGCTTATCTAAAGCACGCTGCTCCTTTTGTCCTTTTAACTTACGACCCCAGAAGTCAAAATACAGATCATTAAGCTCCTGTGTAGTATATGACGCTGCATTATTTAAAATATGAAATGTCAATAGCTCTTTGATTACCGGTAAATTTTCAGGATTGAAAACTCGATCCAAATTTTCATAATACTTTATTTCCGGCACAATCACAGTATCGGCCTTAAAACCGACATCCTTTAGGTACTTTGCAATATCCACGTTTTTCACCATTTTTTTTAGATCAGCTACAGCGATCGGATTATATCGACCATTAGCATCACGTGATTGCTCAACAGTTTTAAGGTTTGCGGCCATCTGCTTTTCAAAGGCAACAATTTTTTGACCTTTTAAATCCTTCGTAACTTGGCCAGATTTAGCATAAAGTGCAGAAATATAATTTGAATAGTCAGTTAAGGTTTCTTCGTTCTTCTTGTCTTTTACTTGATAATATGAACGTCCTAAACCTAGACTTCCGCCACCAAGGTATACCGTATTAACATCGGAATTTTTAAGATGCGCATATACATAGCCACTAAAAAAAGGATTTCCACCAATGGGTGCTACCTCAACAAGATATTTATATAAATCATCGAAATTCTTAATGGCTGCAATTTTAGTAAGATAAGGTTTAACAGGCGCTAAACCAAGCTTATTGCGCGTTTTCATATCCACAAATGATTTATACAAATCACCTATCTTCTGATTGTCTGTACCCTTTTGGAACTGTCCAGATAATGATTCTTGCAAAACCTTCAAAGTAGCAATATCAGTATTTTCACGTAATTCGTCAAAAGAACCCCAACGTGCTTTATCGGAAGGTATTTTGACTGTTTTCATCCATTGCCCGTTCACAAAGTTATAAAAGTCATCTTGAGGACGAACACTCTTATCCATGTAACTCACATTGATTGCATTGTTTTGCGCATGGCCTGTCAATGAGCCACAGGCTAACAAGGCTGCAAAAAGTAGATTTTTCTTCATATAAAAATTTAGTTTGTTTATCGCTATACACAAACTTAAGAAAAGTTCTTCTATTGTTGATGCAACAAATATGGTTCTAATGACAACCAAAATTAAGAAGCATAGTTGGGTCTATGCTTTATTGCGGGTTGATTTACGTAGTACAAGGATAAAAATCAGTAAGAACAAGGCAATACCTGCGATCCAGATCCACGGATTAGCATACCATAAAGTACCATTCGCTTCTTTCAGTTTTTGATTTTCTTCTAGCGTAACCTGTGCTTTCAATAAAAAAAATGAAAGAACAGAACCAACTAGTAAAGCAGTCTTTTTCATATTTAATCACTTAACATGAATAGAATGCTTTTTTAGCCGTTTTTGTTTGAAATGAATTAAATTATCCTTGTTTGATTTCGCCTAAGTAAACCACATCTTTTAGATCAAAAGGAGTTTCTTGATACACGAAGTAATTCAACCAGTTATTGAAAAGCAGGTTCGCATGGCTTGTCCAGCGCACTAGAGGACGGTTTTCGGGATTGTCATCGACATAATAATTTGCTGGCATAGCAATCTCCTGCCCCTTTTCTAAGTCTCTTTTATACTCTTCATCCAATGTAAAAGGAGCATATTCTGAATGTCCCGTCAAATAAAATTCTCGTCCACCTCGTGAAGAAACAATAGCAATACCTGCTTCCGGCGATTCCGAAAGAATTTCCAAACCCTCTTTCGCCAGTAGATCATTCTTCTCAATGGTCGTATGGCGGCTGTGCGGTATAAAGAACTCATCATCAAATCCACGGAATAGCGGATGTCTTTTGTTTAACGTAGTATGCTTAAATACACCAAAAAGCTTTTCCGCTAATGGCTTCTTCTCTACACCATAGAAATGATACAATGCAGCTTGAGATGCCCAACAGATATACAAACTTGATGTTACATGGGTTCGTGCCCAATCGAAGATGGTCTGAATTTCTGCCCAGTAGGTCACTTCCTCGAAAGCAACCATTTCAACTGGAGCCCCCGTAATAATCATTCCGTCGTAGAAATTCTCCTTAACCTCAGTCAAGCTCTTATAAAACATTTCCAAATGCTCTTCAGGAGTGTTCTTTGACACATGCGTTTCAAGTCGCAAAAATTCCATTTCCACCTGCAAAGGATTATTTGACAGCAAACGAATAAAATCTGTCTCTGTCGTAATTTTAAGCGGCATCAAGTTCAGCACTAAAACGCGAAGCGGTCTAATGTCCTGCTCATTTGCTCTTAAATCACTCATGACAAATATATTCTCCTTTTTCAACAGCTCAATGGCAGGAAGGTTATTAGGAAGTTTGACCGGCATAGATAATTTCTCCTTATACAATTAGCATGCAAAATTAGCAAGAAAATGCCATAAATGCTAAATGAAACATAAATTATCTTCCATTATATTAATATAATCTCCAACATCAAAATCTATTCCTTACTTAAATCCAATAGGGATTTTCTGAATTTCTGCGACCCAAAATTCATTCCACCTACATGCTTAATGACCAGCTTACCAGCCTTGTCCAAAATAATTGTTGTGGGTATGCTTGTGGTACTCAATCCATTCGGCAACGCCGAATTTAATTGATAGACAGGTAGACTATATTTCCTTTTCGCCATAAATTTCCTCGAAGCGCTAAGATTTCCATCAATATCGACAGACAAAATAATAATACTATCGTTGCTTTTAAAATCCTTATAGAGTTGATCCAATGAAGGCATCTCCGCAAGACAAGGTGGGCACCATGTCGCCCATAAATTAATAACCACAACTTTCCCCTTGAGTTGATTTAGGGTCAACACATTGTTTTTACTGTCCCTAAAACTAAGATTATATCCTTCGGTCCAGCCATTGTCCTCCCCTTCGGCAACAGAAAGTGTACTTGCTTTACCCGGAAATGGGCTGCAAAACAACAAACTAACCAAGAAAAGGACAGTATAATTTACTCTTTTTCTCATACAACACTGTTTCTAAGCATAAACATTAACATAACGTTTGCATCCTAATTTGATTGTCTCTAAATCAGAAAAAGCAATCTTTTTTTATCCTATTTTTTAATTCATTATTTAGCGCTGATATAGGCATAAATTCCGTTTTGGAATACAAAAGCCGAAAGATATGTGTAAAAGATATTACAAACAAATTCGGGGATATGTGTATTATATAGTATGAAAATAAGTAAATGAATATGAGCAAAGAGAAATCAATACGAGAAATTGAAATTAACGGAAAAGTTTACCAGTATAGTGCTATTAAAGATCTTCCTGAAGGTAATATCACGCACCTGCCATTTAGCATCCGGATACTACTGGAAAATGTATTGCGTAACCATGATGGATTCAGTATCACGGACGAGCATGTCAATACCCTGATTCATTGGACTCCACAGCCTGTTGACAAAGATATACCCTTCAAACCGGCCAGAATTTTAATGCAGGATTTTACCGGAGTACCTGCTGTAGTCGATATGGCTTCCCTACGTGCCGAATTCATCCGTCATGGCAAGGATGGACAAAAAATAAATCCCGCTATCCCTGTGGATCTAGTCATAGATCATTCCGTTCAGGTCGACTACTTTGGCACAGACTACTCGTATGACAAGAATGTCGAGTTGGAATATGAACGCAACCGCGAGCGTTATGAACTCCTTAAATGGGCACAGAAAGGATTGAAAAATTTCACTGTTGTTCCTCCGGGTATGGGTATCTGCCATCAGGTCAATTTGGAATATCTTGCCAAAGGAGTAATTGAACGCGACAATTGGCTTTTTCCGGATACCTTAGTAGGGACGGATTCGCATACACCAATGGTGAATGGTATTGGTGTACTAGGTTGGGGAGTTGGTGGCATTGAGGCTGAAGCAGCCATGCTTGGACAACCCATCTTTTTCACCTGTCCTGAAGTTATCGGCCTTAAACTTATGGGCAAGATACCAGCGACATGCACCGCCACAGACATGGTCCTTTCGATAACAAAAATACTTCGCGATAAAGGTGTTGTGGGTAAATTTGTTGAAGTATTTGGCGATGGATTGGACAGCCTTTCGGTGACAGATCGTGCGACAATCTCCAATATGTCCCCAGAATTTGGCTGTACGGTTACCTATTTTCCGATTGATGACCGAACCCTTGAATACATGCATAGCACCAATAGAAGTGCAGAGCAGATTAAAATTGTTGAAGATTATTGTAAAAGCAACTTACTCTGGCGCACGGGCAAGGAAGAAATTCAATATTCGTCGGTTGTTGAATTCAATTTATCGAGCCTTGAACCAACTGTATCTGGCCCCAAAAGGCCTCAGGATAAAATTCTAGTGAAGGATTTAAAAACCACATTTTCACAACTCTTAGACAGCGAACACCATCGACAATATGTCCCTGTTTTACAGCGATCGGAATCTGCCTGGCTTGCTGACGGCGGCTCTGGCACAGAGTTTACCTTTGGTAAGGTACCTGTCGAACATGATTCACCGCATGAAGTTATTCAAGAGTCTATTCATGCCGTTCGCATCAAACACAATCATAAGGAGTATATTGTCAGCGATGGCAGTATTGCGATTGCAGCTATAACAAGCTGTACCAATACCTCGAACCCTACTGTCATGATCGGTGCAGGATTATTGGCCCGTAACGCCATCGAACGCGGACTTCGCACCAAATCCTGGGTAAAGACCTCTTTAGCCCCTGGCTCAAAAGTCGTTACACAATACCTTGAAAGATCAGGACTTAGTGCTGATCTTGATGCCCTGCGTTTTCACACTGTAGGTTACGGTTGTACCTCCTGTATTGGAAACTCCGGTCCTCTTCCACCACAGATAGCAGAAGCGGTAGAAAAAGGTGAACTGATTGTTGCCTCGGTATTATCTGGTAACCGAAATTTTGAGGCCCGTGTGCATCCACAGGTCAAAATGAACTTCTTAATGTCGCCAATGCTTGTTGTGGCCTATGCGCTGGTCGGAAGAGTGGATATTAATCTCTTGGAGGAACCATTGGATTACGACCCTAACGGTCAGCCCGTATATCTGAAAGATATTTGGCCAAGCCGCGAGGATATTATCGAAACCGTCAATGCCTGCGTCAAACAATCGGATTTCCAAGAAGTCTATGATGTCATCTTCGACGGGTCGACAGACTGGCAAGAACTTGAAGTGAATCTTGATCAAAATTACCAGTGGGACAACACGTCCACCTACATCAAAGAATCGCCATTTTTTGAAAATCTACAAGCCGTTCCTAATCCAATACAGGATATTCAGAATGCACGAGTATTACTTTATCTCGGTGATTCGGTGACAACAGATCATATCTCACCCGCAGGGTCATTCAAAGAAGAAACTGCAGCTGGACAATACCTCAGATCACATCAGGTAAGTAAAGAAGATTTCAATTCTTATGGATCTAGACGTGGGAACCACGAAGTCATGATGCGCGGAACATTTGCCAATGTGCGTATTAAAAACAAAATTACCGATCGTGAGGGTGGATTTAGCCGTTACTTCCCCACCAATGAGGTGAAGACGGTGTATGAAACCGCAATGGAATACCGCAAAAACAACACAGCGCTCATCGTACTGGCAGGAAAAGAGTATGGTTCGGGTTCCTCCAGAGATTGGGCAGCAAAGGGAACATTTCTCCTTGGCGTGCGTGCGGTTATTGCTGAAAGTTTCGAGCGTATCCACCGAAGTAATCTTGTCGGTATGGGCGTAGCACCGCTTGTATTTATCAATGACGAAAACGCAGAGAAATTAGGACTAGATGGGACAGAAGTCTATAGCATCTCAGGACTTGAGACCGATTTAACACCCCATAAACTTCTTTCGGTAAAGGCGGTACATGACAATGGAACAGTAACCAATTTTCAAGTGAAAGCAAGACTCGATTCAGCCATTGAAATAGAGTATTTTAAGAATGACGGTATTCTACAATATGTACTGCGTCAGTATTTAAAGAACAACTAACATTGTGCAAATAGAGAATCGGAATACCTAAAATAGTAAAGGGCACTGATCAGTGCCCTTTAACAACTATATAAAAACCTACCAGAGTTCTACAATACTTCAGTCTTACACCCAGCACCCCAAGAAGTATGTTTTATGGCTACGCCAAAAATAGCCATAAAAAATCCCACTTTTTATCCCTGAAATCAGGTATTTTGTTCGCAAGCGAAAATAGCGCCTTTGACTTTATTTTAAAGTAAAATCATTCGGCAGAATTCCTTATTTTCGCTAAAATCAATGCCAACACGATACAGAATGGAAGAACTTGTCGAAAAAACAATCTCTAAACAAACATTTACAGCTGAACTGAAGCAAGTTCAGGAATTCTACAAATGCACCTTTGAGCAATGTGATTTCCAGAACGCAGAACTCGTAGATCTCCTATTCACAAATTGTGAATTTAAATCATGTAATCTTTCCAATGTCAGTCTAAAGGGCACACAATTAGATCATGTTGTTTTTAATGACTGCAAAATGCTCGGCATACACTTTAATGAATGTAGTTCATTTTCCTTTCATGCCAATTTCAGCAACTCAGTTCTGGATTACTCCTCTTTTTTTGAAAGAAATATAAAGAAGTTCCAGTTTGAACAATGCTCTTTGCAACATGTGGATTTTGAACGGGCCAATCTTCAACAGGTGCTGTTTAAAAAAACGAATTTGCTAAATGCCCGCTTTGTACAATGCAATCTCGAGGGCTGCGATTTTCGGTCTTCGATCAATATCCAGCTAGATCCAGAGGTCAATCGTATGAAAAAAAGTAAATTTGGCCCGGAACAACTGCCTGGCCTACTACTTAAATATCAGCTGGTTATTGATTAAATATGGGGAAGACCGTTCAGCTAACTCCCCAAATCAATGTATTCATTTGAAACATGTTGATTTATCGTTAAATAACGGATTTCAGGGATAAAACTCCCCACTTTGAATCAGGATATTTGTCATTCAAAGTTTAAGAAGATGAAAAAAATATCCCTATCATTCGCAGCTATCTTAGCGGCCAGCACAATGTCGTTTGCACAGATCAATAAAGCATTCAAGATCAACTATGCTATTACGTATGCTGTCGATCCCAGTGAAGAAGCACAAGCAGCTCCAGTTTCTGTGTACGAAGCGTATGTTAACAATGATAAAATAAAAGTCATATCGGCTTCCGGAGACGGCGAAGAGTCAATCTTTCTCATTAAAAAAAATGAAGAGCAATCAATTATATTGTACCCAGGACTGGCAAAATACGTCGTTAAAGAAAATGCGCTCAGCCCACATGCAATCAAATTCGTCCCAAACCAGACGAAAATGATTGCCGGTTATCCCTGCAAACTAGCTCAGGTCGAAATTCCTATTTCAGAAGATAATGACGAAAACAGCACCTTATCGATCTGGTATAGCGATAAATTGCCAGCCACCTATTGGGAGGGATTTGATCTGTTTAAAAAAATCCCCGGGGCGGTGCTGCAGTTAACAACACCTCTTGGAATGGATATGATTGCCCAGAACATCGCCGATAGCCAACTGGACGATAAAGATTTTATCGTTCCTGAGGATTATGAGCAAGTAGCATCCATTTATGACGACGAGGAAGATTCGGAAGAAAGCAACCAGATTGCTGAAAACCTGTATTTATTTGAAGATGCTGCAACTAATCTCCTAGGGGTACAAGACGGTGAAGAAAAAACAATTGTACCAGCACAATATCTATACATCGCACCATTTGTTGGCGATATTAGTATAGTTCAATATAAAAATGAAAAATATGGTGCCATTAATCTGGCCGGTAAACCAATCATTCCCTTCCAATACGATTATTTAGGATACGATGATCACCTTGGACAACTGGTTTTTGGACTAAACGAAAAATATGGGGTCATGGATAAATCTGGCAAAATTTTAATTTCCGCAAATTATGATATGATATCGTTCATTAACGGTGGTTATGCCGTATTTCAGCAGAAAAATAAATATGGTATATTGAATCAGGCGGGCAAAATAATTGTCCCGGCGACCTATAGCTATATTTCTGAAAATAATTCAACGCATTTCATCAGTATTGAAAACGACACGTATAATCTTACCGAAATAAAAACCAATAAAATCGTTGCTCCCGACTACGATTTGATTTCAGTTACAGAAGAACCTAATCTTTTCCTTGCTAGTAAAGATGGAAAATATGGTTATTTAGATGGCCAGGGAAAAGTGGCCATACCGTTTATATACAGCGGGGCCACCTCTTTCAGTGATGGTGTAGCTTCTGTCTCATTAGCGGATTCGGACGATGTAATTTTGATTAATACAAAAGGTGAACGTGTAGAAATGGATGCCGCGGCAGAGGCAACAGACACAATTTAAGAACCAGAAACCAAAAAAGGCAGCAGATATACCTGCTGCCTTTTTTGTTATACGCTTGCCGATCATCAAAGATCAATAGGAGTTTATTTTTTCCTTTTAAACAGCTTTTTGCCGATCGTAAATAAAATCACCACGATAATACCTCCTCCTAGGCCAAATAACAGCTCTTTTATCATTCCTGGCAGAGTTGGTAGCGCATGGTGTAAGAAATCAATATAATGCGCAAATATTCCGCCTGAAACCAGAATTAAAGCAAATGTACCTACAACAGCCAATAATTTGATAACAAAGGGTAGCGCACGGACTAAAAACCGACCTAGGCTCGCAACAGGACCTTTTTCACGGGAGGTTTTAATTAATTTATAACCTGCATCGTCCATACGAACGATAAGTGCTACAATACCATAGACTCCGACTGTGGCTAGAAAAGCAACAACCGAAACCGTAATAATTTGTAAGGATAAGCTTTTTCCCAGAACCGTTCCCAAAGCAATAATGACGATTTCCACAGAAAGAATAAAATCTGTAGTAATAGCCGATTTTACCTTCGCTTTTTCAGCGGCAACTGAGTTTTCAGCAACGACAGTCTCCACTTTTGTTTCCTCCGTAGGATGTTTGCGATGGAACAGGTATTCAATAATCTTCTCAACACCCTCAAAAGCAAGATAGAAACCTCCCAAGATTAAAATATATTTGATGGCAATTGGAAAAAAGACATTCAGTAATAATGCTATTGGTACAATTATCAACTTATTGAGCAGTGAGCCCTTTGTAATTGCCCATAAAACCGGGAGCTCGCGTGAAGCTAAAAAGCCAGTCGCTTTCTCGGCATTAACCGCTAAATCGTCACCTAAGATTCCAGCAGTTTTTTTTGTTGCGATTTTACTCGCTACTGCCACATCATCCATCAACGCTGCAATATCATCTAGAATTGCAAATATTCCTGAAGCCATATTTATATAAAAATTGAACGTAAAAATATAAATTTAATTCAATTTTGAAATAAGGAATTTAATCCATTTGCAATATCAAGCTACATTACTTTTGAATTAAATACGTAATTTTAATACCACAAGGACAACCATTATGAAAAATTTGCTTACACAAGAGGAACAGTCAATGCTACTTGAAACGCTAAAAGAAAGGTTTCAGAAATTCCCCAAACGACACCCACAGATCAGCTGGGACGAAGTAGTGCATAAATTGCTTGAAAGCCCCCAAAAATTATGGAGTTTGTTCCAAATGGAAAAGAGCGGTGGCGAGCCCGACCTTGTTATTATTGATCCAAACAAAAAGCAGTATGCTTTTGTGGATTGTACAGAAGAAAGTCCCAAAGGAAGAAGAAGTCTCTGTTTTGACCAAAAAGCCTTAGATGACAGGAAGGAAAACAAGCCTATTGGAAGCGCTGTCGAAGAAGCTAAAAAAATGGGGACCGAGCTGCTTTCTGAACAACAATATCGCCAACTCCAAATGTTAGGTGAATTTGATTTAAAAACTTCCAGCTGGATACAAACTCCAGCGGGTATTCGTAAGCTTGGTGGCGCCTTATTTGGTGACAGACGTTACAACCAAGTTTTCACCTATCATAATGGCGCGATCTCCTATTATGCGGCACGGGGCTTTCGTACCATACTTTTTCTTTAAATAAAAGCACTTAAGTATCAAAATATAAAACCTATATGAAAACAATTTTAATCGCCACCCTACTCTTTTGCTTGGGAGCTGCTCAACCCCTTTTTTCACAAGTATCTTTTCCTTCTTTCTTGGAAGGGACGTGGAAGGTTGACAATAAAGAGGAATACGAACAATGGGATCGTATAAACGAACATGAATTAAAAGGCCTTTCCTATGCGTTGAAAAATGGCCAAAAGATAGTTAGCGAATACCTAAAATTGACCAAAATAAAGGATAAAATTATATATACAGCACTGGTCATCGGACAAAACAATGGGAAAGAAGTCAATTTTGAGCTAAATTACCAGGATAGTACCTATTCTTTTGTCAATGAGGTCCATGATTTCCCTAATTTCATTCGATATACACGCGTCGCTACAAACCGACTTCATATTGCAGTGGAAGGAAAATCGGGAAAAGTCAGATCTTTTTATGCGACTAAAATCGTACCGACAACGACCGTAGCGAACCCAAATTACGATCATGAACTCGCAAAAAAATTAGGGGCCGATGATTATGGAATGAAATCCTACATCTTTGTCCTCCTGAAAACTGGCGAGAATAAAACAACAGACAAACAATTTATTAATGAATGTTTCAAAGGTCACATGGAAAATATCAATCTTCTCGTAAAAAATGGGCAACTGATTGTTGCTGGCCCGTTTGGGAAAAATGACAATAACTTCCGGGGGCTTTTTATCTTAAATAACATGGCTTCTATTGATGCGGCAAAGCATATTTTAGAAAACGATCCAGCGATAAAGAATGGTCTCTTAGAAGCTTCATTTTACCCTTGGTATGGTTCAGCTGCTTTGGCAGAATACCTGTCCCAAGTAGATAAAATCTGGAAAAAACAACATTAGCTGTTTGTTCGTGACATACAGCTGTCATTTGCCGATCTAACTTTGGGGAAAACTAAAAGACATGAAAAATCAAACAATCCCTTCATTCAGTATAATTGGCCTCGCCATCCGTACGAGCAACCAAAATGGACAGGCAGCTAAGGACATTCCGGAACTTTGGGCCCGCTTTTTTAAAGAAGATGTATTAAGCCGTATTCCCAACAAGATATCCAACGAACTTTACTGTATCTATACCGAATATGAAAAGGATCATACCCTACCTTATACGACTTTCTTGGGCTGTAAAGTAAGCAATCTTGAAGAAGTACCCGAAGACTTGGATGGTATTCATATCGCTGAAAATCATTACCAACACTTTACCGCGGAAGGAAGTTTAGAAGATGGCATCGTTTATGAAACTTGGCAAAAGATATGGAGTTCGGATTTACCAAGAACATATGCTGCAGACTTCGAAATATATGGCGAAAAAGCTCAAAATCCACAAGACGCAAAAGTGGATATTTTCATCGGTATCCAGTAAGCCCTCTATCGTAACAAAAAGTATGTCTTAAGATATTAATCATTTATTTTAAACTAAATAACACTTACCTTTGTGCCGATTTAAAGAAAAACATTATGCAAGGCAATACGACATACAGAAAAAAAGTTGTTCGATATAGCTATTTAAAATTAATTGGAAGTTCAGCTCTCGTTAGTATCATTTGTTGCTTATTGGCATACAGTCTCAAGCACAGCACAGGTTATGTACAGGAAGAATTGTTTGAAAGAGTATTTTCCTGGAATCCTAAACTGTTTATTATTCTACCCAGCATCGGTATTACAGCTATCTATTTTTTACGGAAATACGCTTTTCAAAACAGAAAAAACAAAGGGATCAAAGAAATCTATACAACATTGGAAACAAGAAAAGACCATTTGCCTTTTTTTAAGATTCCTTCCCATTATATCAATGGTTTTCTAACTGTAATTTTTGGTGGTTCAACCGGTGTTGAAGTCTCCACAGTTGTTGCCACAGCTACAGTAGGCAACCAAGCGTATAGGAGATTGCATCCGGCTTGGGCCTACAAAACCGAGTTGATCTGCGCTGGCGTAATTGCTGGAGTCACACTGTTGTTTGGAAGCGCATTGGGTGGTTTTCTTTTTGCTTTTGAGGTAATTGCACGGAGATATAATAAGACTTTACTCATTAGTGGACTAACTTCAATGGCTGTGGCGTCCGTATTTGTTTATTACCTTGATGCAAGTCCTTTATTTACATTTGAGGTAAAAGCATGGCGATGGCAGGCGATCCCTTTTGTAGCCATTTTAGGACTGATTGGCGGGATCTTAGCGTTATATTTCACTAAAATTGTTATTTATGCAAAGTCCTATTTTGCAGGCATAAAAAGTAATTTTATCCGTGTCAATTTGGGCGCAATCACCGTTGGGACATTTATCTTTTTCTTGCCGGCATTGTATGGCGACAGCTATCATGGTCTTGGAGAAATTCTAAAAAGCAGTCTGCATGATTCTGTTAATTTACTGTACTTTCTTCCGCTGATCCTGCTTGTTCTCTTAAAACCTTTTGTAGCCTCTTTGACCTTAGGTGCAGGTGGTGATGGCGGCGTTTTTGCCCCAAGTATTGTTACAGGTGCATTGTTAGGCGTTTTGTTTGCACAGCTTTGTAATCATTACCTAGGCACACAATTGGTGGTTATAAATTTTGCTCTTTTTGGTGCTGCGGCAATGCTTTCGGCAGCAATACATGCCCCCTTTACAGCAATCTTTATTATCGCAAGTCTTGTTCCGGGGGGCTACTTGCTTCTGGCACCGCTACTTATTAGCAGTTTTATTGCGAAAGCGCTGGCAAAAAAACTATATCCTTATAATGTATACACCTATAAGGAAGTAGCGACAGCCAAACCATTTTAATCTCACTGATTGATCAACAAAACATGATCAAATCACAATAAAAAAGCGCCTCAAATACGTTTGAGGCGCTTTTTTCATGATTTAATCTTCCCTGCTCCCATCATCTGCCATACGGACTATCTTAGGCGAAAACTTTGCCACGACATCAACAAGATCTTTTTGTGAAGCCATTACGGTATGGATGTCTTTATAGGCCATCGGCGCTTCATCCATCCCTGCCCCAAGCAACATAATACCTTTATCTTTAAGCATCGAATGGAGATCATGGGAAGATAGCGTTTTAATCGCTTGCGTACGGCTCATTAGTCGACCTGCCCCATGAGATGCCGATTGTATCGCATTCGACTCCCCTTTTCCACGAACCAAAAATCCTGGTGTAGCCATGGAGCCTGGAATAATCCCCATAACCCCTTTTGCAGCTGGCGTAGCACCTTTTCGATGGACAATAACCTCTTGACCATTCCACGTTTCCTTCCATGCAAAATTGTGGTGATTTTCGACCTTCGCCAACAATTCGGCCCCTAAAGCCAACGTAATCTTTTCATGGATCACTTCATGGCAAGCTGATGCATAATCTCCGGCGAGATTCATCGCTAGCCAATATTCTTGCCCTTCATGAGTATCTAAGTCTAAATAGGCTAGATTTTCAGCTTGGTAAGGCAACTTACACAAGGATTTGGCTAATTTTGTATAATGTGCAGCAATGGTGGCGCCCATTCCTCTTGAACCTGAATGGGTCAGTAAGCCTAAATAGGCTCCGCTATCAATGTTCAAAACCTCATCTCTTTCTTCAAATTCGACTATACCGAACTCCACAAAATGATTCCCCCCACCTGAAGATCCCAATTGCGTCCAGGCTTTATCCTTCAATGCGGAAAGGAAGCTGTTCTCAGTGAACAATTCGTTATCCAATACAGCATGATCTACACGTTCATGTCTCAAATATCCATTGCCAGCACCAAACTTACTATTACGCAGAATAATGTCTTTCAAGGTCATTAAATTCTCTTCCAAAAATGAGGCTGGCAAATCAAAGATAGACAAAGCCATACGACAGCCAATATCGACACCGACCCCATAAGGAATCACCGCATTATTAGTCGCCAGTACTCCACCAATTGGCAACCCATATCCTTGATGCGCATCCGGCATCAGCGCTCCGGCAACTGAAACAGGCAATTTCATAGCGATATTCATCTGTACTTTTGCCCCTGTTTCGATTTCAGACGCGCCATAAATCGTATATTCCGCCGGAGTCTCGTTCAATGCAATTAACGACTTATCAACAGCCTCTTGTCCAAGTATGGCATGAGCCAAAATTCCGAAAACAGCATCTTCTGAATACCCGGTCGGATCTTCCAGGACAGACTTGAATTTTTCGAGCATTTCTAACCGCGTAAAACCGTGTCTTTTACTATTGATCTTTAATGCCACGCCCAAGGAATGATTCTCTTTATATCCTAATGCAATTAAATCATTGCCATTTATTCTTTTATTTTCCATTTTTTTACGTTCTTTTTTGATGGAGCAGCCATACAACTTCTCCAAAGCAGGTAACAACATCTCTTTACGTTGCTACCTGCACCTCTTTCAACTTATTAATCTTTTATTTCACAAACAATTGCTTGAGTTGGTCAACAATCTGTCCATTTCCGGAAACCGAAATCGTATTGATCTTTTCAGCAATCTTTTCCACATATTCCATTTCCTTCAATTTAAACAACATACTGTTTTCTTCCATCAGCTTCGCGGTATTCAACAAACTCCGTGTTGAAGCAGTCTCTTCACGACGCATGATGCTATTCGCCTGCGCCCTCTTCTCTGCAATCAACACCTGGTTCATGATGTCCCGCACATCTCCTGGTAAAATAACATCTTTAATGCCACAGGTCAACAGTGTTATACCCAAGCCCGCGGCTTGTGGCAATGTATTTTCTAAGACATAGCCTTGTATTTCGGTCTTTCGCTCCATCAACTCGTCCAAAGTCATCTGGCCAATATAGGACCGTAAGGTCAACTGCATCAACGAATACAATTGCTTTTCATATTCTTTATTATCCAATAGCGCTTTGACAATATCCACAATCTGATATTGCAGCGTGAAATTGATTCTGATCTGTGCCTTATCTTTGGACAAGATCTCCTGTCCCGCCACCTCCAACGTCAAGACTCTCATATCAGCTTTTGAAATCGCTATGGTTTTTGCATTCTTCCACCAACAATACGTTCCCGACTTCAAAATATCTACAAACACACCGTCCACAAAAAGCAATGCTTTCTCATTTGGTTCAATTTTATATTGACGTACATAATAGCCTAAGCTCTGCTTCTCCAGCAATTGACGATTAACAGATGTAGGGATCTCAATCTCCGTAATGTCTTCTAATTGAAATCTGCGTTCGCGCAATTCCTTCCAAAAAAGATGTCTGCCAGACGCTAACGTCTTTTCAAAATTACCATTCAAAAAAACAAGACAGATCTCCGTATCACCCACTTCAACGATATCGACCAATTCGCGAAAACCTGTCAACTGCAACAGTACATCGACATTGCGACCGGAAGGAAATGGATGAGTAGTCGTGTACTTCTCCAGTTTTTCACCAAATCCCAACCAGTAGTTACCGGATTTCAAAACACGGATCACCGCATTGTTCTTAACAACCAATCCGATTTCGTCTGTAGTTAGTTGTACTCTTTTCATTGTATATTCTTTTAAATTTTCCTCATTTCTATTATAAAAACTGCTATTTTTTATCCCTTGACCTCAAGCGGGATTCGAAAGTCCAGATACCCTTTTTAAAATCAAAAGTCGATGAACAAATACCCCATCTTATTGTCATGACATTTTATTATAAATGCAGATACCTCACTTAGGAATCTCAGGCCATCAATCAATTGCTCAATCGCATGAAAACAGCGTATAAGCAGGATAAAAGATAGCAAGCTTCTACCAAACGACCTTTTTGAAGAAAGTCTTAACTTTGAATGTCCGAATGGACAGTTCGATGCAATACCCTTATGCTATTCCATCCGAAAATGGAAGTGGGATTCGAACCCACACGATTGTGTTGTTATTCTAACCAGACTGAACTATCCTGATTGCTCAGGAGTAGGAATCGAACCTACGACCCACAACTAACTGCTTTGCTCTACCCTTGAGCTACCTTTTTTACAGGAGAGGATTCGAACCTCTAACACGAGCACTTTCCTTTCAACTTCTCGTTTTATCAGTATATTGAAGCTCATAGAGAACAATACTAACCTGCTATACTGAAACAGGTGACCAGGATGCCATCTGAAGAAGAAAGGCTCTTTTATACTTCATAATAAAGTATATATCTTAAAGCTTTTCGCTATAATTTCCATCAAAGAACGTTTGTCATTGTTGACATTACAAATATCGTTGGTTTACTACGCAGGGAATTTGCGTAACAATAAAAAGAAATAAGAAAAACCCATGAAAAACTCTATAGTACTGATATACAGATGATAAAAATAAATAATTGGTGTAAAAAAAGATTTAGAAGTCCTGAAATACGCAAATTCATTGCGTCTTAAATCGACATGGTAGACTTACGGCCCTCTGCATTGTTTCAAAAAGAATGGAAAATTAGATTTTTTGATGAATATTCTGTTGAATATAGTGGTAATCCGTGATCATGTTATCCAATTTATATCCTAATTTTATTCCAATATTAAGACGATATCAAAAATGAAAAGTTTATATGCAACAATAGGGCTGTTTTGCATGTTAGCAAGCTGTACAAATTCAGCGCAAGACCATAAAAGCGCTACTGCAAATCATCCTGCAAAGCAAATACCAATCAAAGACAGCACAAGGACAGCGGAGCAAGACACGGCAGTGGGTCAGCATCAGCAAGCAGAAGCTTGGTTGAAAGGAATTTTTCAATGTACAGGTTCCGCATCTGGGAAATATTGTTACTATCTGGATAAAGAGGACGCATTATGTACCAAGCGATTCCAAGCCTTTTTAAAAGATGCGAATGAAATTTACGGGCCCTCCAACCTCACAGATGAAGAACTACCCAAAGCTGAGGCAGCTTACAAGGCCAAATGGGGAAAAATCTACCCCTTATATACAGCGGAAACCTGGTTATTTGGAAGAGGTAATGACGACGCATTGGATATCAAGGATGTCAAAATCGACAGAGTAACTGAAAGCAAATTTATCGTATTTATTGATTACGGTAATGACATCCGAACAAAAAATGAAGTTCAATTGGTCAATGAGCAAGGTTCTTATAAAATAGATTATTGCAAGACGACTTTCCTACACTAAACGTTACCCCCAGCATTGAAAATGCCAATTTTCTAGACGATAAATTGGCATTTTCAATTTATGATTATTTGCTACTTTCAATTAAGCTTGGGAACTATTGTTCCATTTGACCACATTTCCCTGATGGATAAGCCCATAGACAGTTGAGATGCGAGAAACTGCTTCTGCAGAACAACTCGCATCGACAAAAAGGAGGCTAGCATCATCTCCAACTTTCGGCCATACGGAATTCCCTTGATCATCAAGCGGAATTTTGCCATTGGTCGCATAACGAAGGCAACGGGATAACTCGAATTCAGTTTCATAACCATATAATTCCGCAGCCAGATTGGCTTTTTGAAGCATATTACCGCTACCGAAAGTACCCCAATGGTCCTGAACATTGTCGTTTCCTGCAAAAACTTCCACTCCCGCTTTTTTCAATTCCCGAAATGGCATCAACATATTGCGAAAAGGAACCGAACTGCAGATACCAACTTTCGCTTCTGCCAATCGTTCGGCCGTATGTGCTAAGTCCTTTTTCGGCATGTAACCTAAGGCGAAAGCATGACTGATAAATGTACGTCCCTGCAATACCGGATTTTCCAATGCTTTATCAATCAAATAATGTATGGTCTTAACACCTGATTCCCCTCCCTCATGCAAGTGGATATCGATTCCCTTGTTATTATCCAATGCAAGTTGAACGGTCAAGTCCATCGGTTTCTCAATACTGCCGTCAATACTAAAGGGATCCAAACCACCAATAAAATCCACCTGCCCCCATTTAGCTACCTCCTCCATTAGTTTCGCCGATTCTGTATAGAATAGACCGTGCTGGGGGAATGCGACCAGTTCTGCAGCAAATGAATATTTTAAATGTTCCAGCGCCTGTAACAAATGCTCCAATGACTTTGTTCCCGATGTTGGGTCTACATTAAAATGCGTACGTGCAAAATTTGTTCCGTAGCCCTGTAAAAGCGCGATTAACTTTTCGGCCCGTTCGACAGAGGTTTTCAACAACTCGGGGATAATCACCTGTTCCTTGGCAATCATATCTTTTACAGTTCTATTTTTTGGAAATACCGCCTTCCAGGGCAGGCCGTATAATGTTTTATCCAAATGAATATGCATGTCACGGAATGGTGGCAATGCCAATTTACCTTTCACATCAAAAGCTTTTCCATTGGCTAGAGATTGCGCTCGCTCAATATTTTTTATTTTATTTGCCTCAATTTGAATATCAAATAATGCCGTTTTCGTAGCAACAATTTCGTCCTTCTCATAAAGAAAGCCTGTTTCTAGCAATACATTCTTCAACAAATATGTCTCTTGATTCTGATTGATTTCATTCATGCCTATATCATTTTTCACCAAAGCTAAGTGATTTGAGCCAATGATCTTTGTACGAATTATCACAGCTTATGTAGATATTATGGCTGTGCTTTAAACTGACTTGGCGTCATATTCGTATGGCTTTTAAAAAACTTACTGAAGCTTGCATTGTCGTAAAACCCTAAATCAAAAACAATCGCTTTGATCGTTTTATCCGAAATTCTAAGCAATCGCTTTGCTTCCAGTAACACACGTTCCTGAATCAAAAATGAAGCTGATTTCTGTAAAACCCGATTACTTAACACATTCAGATAATTTGCCGAAATATTTAGCTTCTCGGCATAAAAAGCGACTGATTTTTCACTTTTATACCATTCATCGATAAGCTGCACAAATTTTGCCATAATTGGATTAGCCTGATATTGTTCATAATCATCATAATTATCCTGAACGATCTTGCTGATCAGAAGCGTAATTACTTTGACCCGTGCGTAAATCAATTCCCATAGGATCTCGCCATCCTGTAAATCATCTGCAATTGCCTTGAATTCTGTTAATAAGGACTGGAAATTGGCTGTTGAAAGATCAATGACCAAATGCTTAAGGTAATAGGAAATAGGAAATCGCAACGCAGGTAATAAGCTTTCGAACCAACGCCTACTGATCATGAGCTGCAGTGCATAGGTAGGATCGGCCATCTGCCACTGATGCACCTGTCCCGGAAAAACCAGATGTAACTGATTTGCGCCTAGTACAAAACGGTCAAAATCTATTGTATGTGTGCCTACAGACTCCTGAAACAATAAAAGGATAAAAAAATCGTGTTTGTGCGGTTCACTAATTTCTCTAGGGCCAATGAGCTCATGAAAAAGCAAATCGCGGTCAGCGATAATCCCTTCCTGAAATTTCTGCAGGTCTAATATTGGAAAATGGTCGTTGGGTTGATACATAAACAGTATTCCAAAGATAGTATCTAAATATTAAAAACAAAAACTAGTGAGAGCTGGTAACAATGCTACAAATTACGACTAACTTATGACCAACTTCGTCCTGTAAGCACAGTGAGTCCACAGTGAGTCCACGTTGAGTCCACCTTTTTTAAGTGTATTTACTATGGATGCATCGTACAGACATACTGCTTACAGTCCGAAGTTGGTTACTCCTAGTCCATTATTTGTTCAAACGAAACTCTTATTGTTTGGACTCCCTGTATAAAAGAAAATTGTTACGATTATAACTATTGTTTAATATAAAAAAATGTTACTTTAACGCGGCTGCTAGGGTGTCAAGCGATATTGAATGCCGACGCCCCAAATCTAATTTAAAATCGAGAAATGCAAATCGAAATCGGTCGTATATTTTATGAAATAGTTCCCTGGAATAAAGATTATATCCAAATTTCGGGTAGTTCATCACCCTATCGTGTACATGCTCCGGCACATTGCGATGTTGCTTTCCTTAAAGAGTACATCAAGTTAAACCCGCCAGAAAGTAAATCGGAAGGTATATCCTATTCCTATCTAGAAAATCCCTACTACCTTTTTGGAAAACCTTATTTGGTCAAAATCTATCCTTCCACAACGCTAGCAACCGTTGAACTGACAGCTACAAGCATATGTGTATATCAAAAGAAGAGCACGAATACATTGAAATTACTGCACAAATGGAGTCAGGAATTACTCTATCATGAAATAATCAAGCAGATTGCTTATTGGGAAGAACAGTTGGATATATATGATGTAGCTACAGTAACCATCCATAAATTATCCAAAAACGATTTTAGAATCGTTGAAGGTGGATTTCATTTTTCAAATCGACTCATTGATTTCGAAAAAGAACACATCAATCTAATTATTCTAAAGGCTTTCTGTAAATTTGCTCATAAGACGCAAAAAGAAACAGAGGCAATTTTCAGTTTATATATTCCAAACTGGAGAGATCTTTATTAGTACAGCATAATAAGATGACAGAAATTAACATCAGAATCCAACTAAAAAAAGACGATTTAATCATACCATTCAGCAATCAAGATCTTATACCATTCATCGACAAACATCAGCAAGAAATCAATGATTACGTTATCGAGCAATTGGAAGATAAAGATGGCGCACCGCATTTAAGTGACTTTAGCATAAGTGGATTGACTTTTTATACAAATAGTACCGAAGGTTCTTTTAGACTTCATTTTAAAATTGATCGTCAATTTTGTTGTAGTGATCTCTCATCGTGTCAAATGGATTATATAGACTTTAAGTTTAATAAATCAAATGATAGTATCGCACTAACTGGAAGTTATACCGTTTGGACAATTCAATAGAAGATATGCGAGTACCCGAACGTTATCAAGTTAATACAAGTTCATTTTCTTTTTATTGGTCAAAGGGTCTTGGTGTCGAATTGCTTCGCAAATTGCCGACGAAACTTTCCATCGCTGCTGCCGATCAATTTACTCCTTTACTCTATCAATTTGACAATAGCTGCGACCAACTTGTCGAGCAGCTACACCTAAAAATTGGTTTCCATAAAGGTCAACAACTGCTTAAAGATGCACTTGCAGGCAAGCCTATTGATGCAGCATACGAACATGTATTGCTGAATTTTTTAAATACATTAGATCTCAGCCCTTCTTGGTTAGATTGGGATAAAATAGAACAAGGCATTGGGCTCAGTCAACGCTCTGGTTTATCAGGACTTATTGTGTTACGGGATTATGTCCTCATGGGAGGCTATGAATCCAGTGCGATCAATAAACCCTTAATCTTTACGGGAGCACTAAAAAAAGGTGCCGTAAAACGGCTCACCGAAACGGTAACCTTTTGGGTTGATATCACAGGCAATGATGCGCTGAAAAAGGGAAATATTGGCATAGAGGCCATTCTACTCATCCGATGTATCCATTCGTATGCGCGATTAAATATCCTAAAGCACGGTCAGTGGCAAACAGAAAAATGGGGCATTCCATTAAATACATGGGATATGCTTGCAACCAATCTCGGATTTTCTCTTGTTTACCTAACAGGACTAAAACGCATGAAATTCAATGTATTGAAAAATGAGGTTGAAGGTTTATTCCATGTCTGGAAATTTATCGGAACATTGCTGGGTATTCCAATGCAACTTCTCCCCGACACAGAGGAGCAAGCCATTGAAGCTTTGTATTATTGGACCATGACACAACAATCAGGAGATCAGGATAGTTTAGCTTTAGCAAAAGCGCTAATGGAAGAGCCCATTAAAGCGGCCTACCCCACAAACAAATGGGGACGAAAGCTCATGCGCGAAATTCATCTCTACTACAATCATTATCTATTGGGAGACTATTCCTGTTCACTATTGGGTTTAAAGAAGACGGTACTCGGTAAAATGGCTTATGTGAATATCTTAAAAAATAAAAAAGCAAATCGTATGGTTACCGACAGCTTATGGCGACAACAACAAATTGACAAAGGAAGAAAAGTACACGAAGGCGTGAAACAAATCTATCTGAAATACAATTAACCAACGTTGCGCTCGTAAGGCACCCGTGTCGCAATGGATCGTCCCAGGGTCAGCTCATCGACATATTCCAGCTCGCCACCAAAGGCTATACCGCGGGCAATCGTTGTAATTTTAACATCAAACTCACGCAATTTACGGTATAAATAAAAAATGGTGGTATCCCCTTCCATTGTTGCTGAAAGTGCCAAAATAACTTCTTCTACTTCACCTCTCTGGATTCGATTAATTAACCCTTCGATTTTTAGATCAGCGGGGCCAATACCGTCCATTGGCGAAATTAACCCTCCCAATACATGATATACCCCTTGATAGGAATTTGTATTTTCGATGGCCATCACGTCTCGCGTGTCTTCTACAACACAGATCAAACTTTTATCGCGTTTGAATGAGGCGCATATCTCACATATACTGTGGTCAGAAATATTGAAACATTCTTGGCAATATTGAATATCTTCTTTCAAGCGATCGATAGAGGCCGTAAAACGCGCTACATCTGCATCGGATTGCTTCAACAGATGCAAAACCAGTCTTAATGCCGTCTTTTGTCCCACGCCAGGTAATTTTCCAAATTCGGCAACTGCGTTCTCGAGAAGTTTAGAAGAAAAATTCATAATGCAAATGTAAGAATAATCAGAAAAAGTAGCTAGTATTAAAAAAATAGCTATATTGTATTCCTTTTTGAAAAATTAGGTTTTAGAAATTAAATGTATAACGTTATATATGGACATTACAAAAGAAGATAAAATTATCCGCGCATTTGAAAACAAAACATGGCAGGAAATTAAAGTAAAGGACTCATGGCAGATTTTTAAAGTGATGTCAGAGTTTGTGGATGGGTTTGAGAAATTGGCAAAAATTGGCCCCTGTGTTTCAATATTTGGATCAGCACGTACCCCACGCGAACACAAATATTATCAAATGGCGGTAGATATTGCTAGCTTATTGACGGAACGCGGTTATGGTATTATCTCCGGTGGTGGACCGGGTATTATGGAGGCAGCCAATAAGGGCGCCTACGAATCTGGAGGGAAGTCTGTTGGTCTAAACATTGAATTGCCATTCGAGCAATTTCACAACAAATATATTGACCGCGACAAATTGCTTGAATTTAAGTACTTTTTCGTCAGAAAGGTCATGTTTATGAAGTATTCTCAAGGATATATTGTTATGCCTGGAGGTTTCGGAACCATGGACGAACTTTTTGAAGCAATCACACTGATTCAAACCGGTAAAATTGCGCGTTTTCCAATCGTATTGGTCGGCTCTGAATATTGGAAAGGATTAATGGACTGGGTTCAAAATACAATGATTTCAAACAAATATATCAGTGAAGAGGATTTAAAACTGTTTCGAATTGTGGATACAGCCGAGGAAGCAGCTGATCATATTTTCCGGTTCTACGATAAATACTTGTTGAAACCAAACTTCTAAGAAGTACTTCTTCAAAAAAGGAGTATCTGTTGATTCAGATACTCCTTTTTTTTGTCTATTCGAAGCTGCTTTCCTTTGTAAAATATGCGTTTAGCTGCTTAAAGCCAGCTTTTATTTATTAAAGTTGCATTATTCATAATTTAGTCCCTACATTTATAGCGCAATTAGCATTTCACGTCGTATAACCATAGAAAAACAAATTATTGTCTTGCATGAAAGATTTTGGAGGCCATTCAGATGAAGAGTTGATCGTGTTGATTCAACAAGACGATAGCTTAGCTTTCGAAGCTTTGTATGATCGCTATTGGAAAAAGCTTTATTACCAGGCTGCCCGCAAAACAAATTCACTGGAAGATGCGCAGGAAATTGTACAAAATATCTTTACTTCACTTTGGTTGAGACGCCATCAACTCCAAATTGAAAGCAATCTCGCCTCCTATCTCGCCGTGGCCGTTAAATACAAAGTATTTAAATATCTGGCACAACAATACAAGCAGGAAGCTTTTAAGCATGATACGGAATGGGTGGATTTTGATAACTCGACGGAAAATTGGCTTCAGTTTGAAGAGCTTCGTGTTCGGCTAGATCACCTTGTTTCGGAATTGCCTGAAAAATGCCAGCTTGTTTTCAAATTATCCCGCGAAGAGGGGCTCTCCTATAAACAGATCGCTGAAAGTATGAACATCTCTGTGAAAACTGTCGAAACCCAATTAAGCCGTGCCTTAAAAAAAATACGCGCTGGTATTCAGCGCTTTCTGATTACTTTGTAATTTTTTTTCTCTTCTTGTCAGGGTATCAACCCAATTTAGGGACTCTATATATAAATAACCCCTAAATATGGTTGATCATAATCAATTCCGGATAAAGCAATTGGCTTATAAATGGCTTCAAGGCACATGTACCCCTGAAGAAGAAGCCGAACTGCAACAATGGTATGAAACAAGTAATGGCGAACCTCTCCCTATCCCCGAGGAGCTCGCAACAGATGAACAACAACTCAAAGAGCTGTTATTCTTACATATCAAGCAGGAAATCCAAGCGTCAAAAATCAAGCGAATTCCACAATGGATGAAATTGGGTGGAATAGCTGCTGCTTTGGCACTGTTATTTATATTGCCCCTTTACCTTGTTAAAAGAACAACCGAAGATAGCCCGCAGGTAGCCGCGAAGACGCAACAGCAAGTTCATCCGGGCATTAAAGCAGCCGTATTAACTTTAGCCGACGGAACTAAAATTGACCTTTCTGCCCACCAAAAAAGCGTTCTCCATCAGGATGAACAGGTGAAAGTCGTTACAACTGCTGCCGGAACCGTGCAATATCAATTTACAGCCAGTAAGAATACCGCTGCTAGCCGTACCAATACCATTGAAACGCCGATTGGAACAGAATATACGATAATTTTGGCCGATGGCAGTAAGGTATGGCTAAACGCTGGCTCCGTGCTGACATTTCCTGAATCTTTTGCGTCGAATAGCCGTGAAGTAAAATTATCTGGTGAAGCCTATTTTGAAGTCAGCCACGATAGTAAGCGACCATTCTATGTGCGATCCAATGAACAAACCATCCGCGTATTCGGAACACATTTTAATGTAAGCTCCTATCCAAATGAAAACAATAAAACCACACTTATAGCGGGCTCTGTACAAGTCTCGCAATTCGGCAAGTCAAAAATGCTGAAACCTGGTCAAGCAGCATTTACCTCAGGTGGGAATCTTATCGTAGCAGAAGCCAATATCGAAGAGGCAATGGCCTGGAAAAATGGCTTTTTCTATTTTGAATCGACACCAATAAAAGATGCACTCGCCGCCATAAAACGCTGGTATAATGTAGATATTGTCTATAAAGGAACAAATGAAAAGCGTGAACTGACAGGAAAAATAAAACGTAATTCAACGGCCCAGCAACTGGTTGAGACCCTCAACTTCCTGGATATAAAATGTCGATTGCAAAGCAATAAAATTGAAGTTGAACTCTAAATTATTTAATATAAAACAAACTTACCCAACTAATTATGTATAAACTTAAAACCATCCAAGGGGCTGGTAAAAAGGCAAAACTATTTGCTGCTTTACTTGCTATCCAATGCGTTTCCCATGCAAATAATTTGGCGATGGCGAATGTAAACCAAACTAAAATCAAGTTACAAGACAAGGAATACACTTTGGCAAAGTTTGCTAAAGAGATCGAGCGTCAGAGTTCTTATGTGTTTCTGTACGATAACTCACAGATTAATGATAACCAAAAAATCCGAATAAACCATAAAGATGGTTCTATTGTTGAAATTCTGGATGACAACCTAAAAGAGCTATCGTATTCTTATAAAATTGTCAACAACACCATCGTCCTAAAAAGGAAAACAGATGACATGCCCTTAAAAAACACGATTAATGTACAACAGCTTGTCAAAGGACGCGTTTCCGATAGCGATGGTAAAGCATTAACAGGGGTCACAATCCGCAATACAACAACAGGTAAACAAACGGAAACAGACAGTAAAGGTGAATTCTCGATTGAAGCGACCCCTACACATCAACTCAGCTTTAGTTCGATAGGTTATGAGACTATCAGTAGTACGGTAGGTTCCAATAGCTTCCTCAACGTGCAGATGAAAACTGCCAACAATCAATTGGAGCAGATCGTTGTGGTCGGTTTTGGAACACAGAAGAAAAAAGACATCACGGGAGCCATTGCAACCATGAGTACAAAAGATATTGAAGATCGCCCTGTGACCCAATTGGCGAGTGCCATGGAAGGCAAAATGGCGGGGGTAGAAATTGTAAAATCCTCCGGACAACCGCAAGCTGGCTTCTCCATTCGAGTTCGCGGAACTTCAACAATTACTGCAGGTAGCAATCCATTATACATTGTAGATGGTGTTCCTACCGAAAATATATCGGAGCTCAATCCATCAGATATTCAAAGCATTTCGGTCTTAAAAGATGCTGCTTCTGCCGCTGTCTATGGATCTTCAGGAGCCAATGGTGTAGTGTTGATTACGACCAAAAGAGGAACAAACGGTAAGACACAGGTAAATTTCGAAACCTATCAAGGATTTTCAGCCATCAGAAAAAAGCCTAGCGTTCTAAATGCGGCACAGTATAGAGAATTAATGACTGAGATGGGAGAAGCCTTGGATTGGTCGAAATATACCGCTGATACGAACTGGCCAGATCAGTTATTCCGCACCGGCCATAGCCAAAAATACCAGGCTTCAGTACGCGGTGGAGATGAAAAGACAGGGTTTTACATCTCTGGATCTTATCAAAAAGATAATGGTACAGTCATCACAAATACAGTAAACAAGGTCAATTTCAAGGTCAATTTAGATCATCAGATCAATAAAATCTTTAAAGTCGGGACAAGCTTATCTTACAACCGTTGGTACGATGTGGACATTAACGAGAACTCCCGAAATGGAGTCATCATGAATGCTTATCTGGGCTCTCCGGTCATCGGCATATACGGTGATAAGGGGGCTTTCACAGTAGATCCATTCTATACGGATCTCGACAACCCCGTTGCATTGGCAACAGGCAACGAGCACAGCTATATCAACAACAGATTTACAGGAAATGCCTTTGTGGAAGCCAATATCCTACCTGGAGTAAAATTCAAATCGCTGTTTGGGTATGAGAAATTTAACAACCAGTACCGCACTTTTGTGGATCCGTTCCGCACGACGGAGGGTAGAAAATATAAAGGAATGGCGACGCTCCAGCAGCAGGATAATCAGTATTGGATGTCCGAAAATACATTAAACTACGACAGAACTTTTAGTGACAAGCACCACTTCACAGGTTTACTAGGTTATATTACCACTAAAACACAAACAACAATCTCAAATATCGCTACCCAGAATTTTGCTAATCCAGCAATTCACACCGTTAATGGAGGTTCGATGATTACGGAGATGCCAACAGCGATAGATGCTGCTGTATCCACTGTTTCTGGCATTGCAAAAATCGGTTATGATTATAACGACAAATACTTATTTACAGCAAATCTGAGAGCTGACGCGTCATCTGTATTCGGGCCTAATAACCGTTGGGGTTACTTCCCTTCTTTCTCTGCCGGCTGGCGTTTATCCAATGAAGATTTCTTTAGTTCCCTGAAAAACACAGTAAACGATTTGAAAATCCGCGCTAGTTGGGGTAAGGTTGGAAATAGCCAAATTCCGGCCTTTTCCTATCTTGGTTTAGTTGACGTCACGGGATCGTACAATATCGGCGATCAGGTTGTACCGGGGTATACACCTGCTACCTTGGACAACCCCAATCTAAAATGGGAAACAACAAACCAGACCGACATTGGTGTGGATGCCAGTTTCTTTAATTCCAGATTGATATTTGGTGCAGATTATTATGCAAAAAGGACTGTAGGCCTACTTCTCAACTCAAGAGTTCCTTATAGTTCCGGTTACAGAACTGCGTTGAAAAACCTCGGCGACCTACAGAATAAAGGTTTCGAATTCGAATTGAGTAGCCGAAATTTCGTTCACGATTTCAAATGGAATACAACAGTTACCTTTGGGCTCAATCGCAATAAAGTACTGAATATTGATGGCGGGACCTACTATGACGGAAATATTGATGGCCGCGGCAATAGTACGATTGCAAAAGAAGGGGTTGCATTGGGATCATTCTGGGGCTATGTCGCGAAAGGCGTCAATCCAGACACCGGAGATATGATCTATCAGATGGCCGATCCTGAAGCAGGTCTTCAAACGAGTGATATGGCTATCATTGGTAATGCTACACCAAAATTCTCTTATGGCATGACAAATGATTTCAGCTATAAGAACTTCAGCTTTTCTTTTTTCTTACAGGGTGTACAGGGAAATGATATCCTTAATGCGACACGTATTTATACAGAAGGTATGTGGGAACCGAGAAACCAAAGTGCTGCCGTGTTAAACAGATGGACAGTCAATAACAAAAATAGTACTATGCCGCGTCCGGATCTAAACAATACAGATGACAACTACAATTCACAGATTTCTTCCCGTTTTGTAGAGAAAGGTTCCTACCTCAGGGTAAAATCGATGACTTTGGCCTATACCCTACCTAAACAAGTGCTTGAAAGATGGAAGCTCAATAAGGTCCGTTTTTATGTGACAGGCGAGAATCTGTTAACATTCACAAAATACTCAGGTTTAGATCCTGAGGTAAGCATGTACGGGGGAACTAACCAGCAAACCGTGAGCTCCAATATGGCACCGGGCATCGATTTTGGTACTTCGCCACAGGCACGCACCTTTATTGTTGGTTTAAACCTAACTTTTTAACCTTTTAGCTTACAAACAATGAAATCAACTAGATATACCTCATTAGCCATCGCCTTATTGGCTTCTCTTGCTCTAAATTCCTGCAAAAAGTTTTTAGATCTTCAGCCTACCTCCACGGTAACGAGTGAAAATGCCTATCTCACCGGAGACAATATTGAGAAAGCATTAAACGGGGCCTATAATTCTTTTATAGGCAATGGTACCCGCCCAGGAAGCAATGCCAATTATTATCAATGGGAGATGATTTTACAGACCGATATCCGTTCGGACAATGCGCATGCGGCCGGTGGTGGTGAGATAGACTTTGCACAAATTGACTATAATACGATTACCAATACCAATGAAATGGTACGCAGGGATTGGGAAGAACTGTATGGAGCAATCTCAAAATGCAATATCGTTATCGACAATGTTGATAAAGTCACAGATCCTACTTTTTCGGATGAAAGACGCAAACAAATTCTTGGAGAAGCTTCATTTTTAAGAGCCTTCCATTATTATCAGTTGGTCAAACTTTACGGTGGTGTACCCTTGGAAAAACACTCCAACAGTACCGATGCCGAAGTATTACGCATCAAGCGATCAACTGTAGAGGAGGTTTATGATTTTATAGATTCGGATCTACAAGTGGCAGCAAACAATCTTCCCGATGGATTTGGGCAAGCCTCTATCGACAAGGTTAGAGCGACAAAAGGTGCAGCAAATGCCTTGCTGACCAAGATATGGGCACAACGCCCTGATCGAGATTACAATAAGGTATTGCAATACGCCGATGCAGTGATTACTGGAAAAGGTGGCTATCAGCTCCTTCAAAACTATGCGGATCTTTTTGACGGTAAACATAACTATAACAGTGAATCCATCATAGAGATTCCCTATATCGCCGGCAGTCCCAATCTAAGCTGTTGGGGTGGTGCATTCTTTTTCCCGGATCTTGATGAAAATGGCCAAATCAACGAAAACGAATGGCGCCGGTATGGCACACCTTCGAAAGATCTAGTCGAAGCTTATGACAGCGCTGGCGACACTGAACGAAAGAATGCCAACATCTGGTTTTTCTCTGTCCCTTGGGCAGATGAGTTTTGGAACCCTTGTGGAGATGCCGATACAGAAATACCATTTAATGTAAAGCAAAAACATGCCAACAGCTTCCAAAGTGGCGATCATTTTTACCTTTTGCGGCTTGCGGACATCATTCTGCTTAAAGCAGAGGCTCAAAACGCCTTGGGAAATACTTCTGGTGCGATAAACACCATTAACGTCATACGTCATCGCGCAGGGCTGTCCGATTTATCCGGTGTCAGCTCCAGTGCACTAAAGGCCATCATTCTCAACGAGCGGCGATTGGAACTTGCTTTCGAAGGTCAACGTTGGGATGATTTAAATCGTTATGGTGTCACGGTAGATGTAATGAATAAACTAAATGAAATAAAATTTACATGCGATAACGGCAAACAGAGCAACCCCACGTTGATTAAGTATAATTTTAACCAAAATAGCCTGCTCCTTCCAATACCATTATTGGAACTGCAGGCAAATCCGAGCCTGACTCAAAATCCAGGCTATTAATTAGACCAAGCATAGGCTGTTCAAAGGATTAATTTCTTGAACAGCCTTTTTTACTAATATACTTTATTATGACTCGTTTTAAATCACTGGATATTTTCCGTGGGTTTACACTCGCGGCTATGATTCTCGTCAATAATCCCGGCAACTATCATCATGTATTTCCTCAACTTGAACACTCCATCTGGCATGGATGTACGTTTACAGATCTTATATTTCCATTTTTCTTATTTGCTGTCGGAAACTCCATGGCATTTTCTTTAAAAAATAGTGATCAGCTGGCACCAGGACTGTACTGGAATAAAATTGTCAAAAGAACAATCATCCTTTTTCTACTCGGTTTGTTTTTAAATATTTTCCCTTTTGTAGAATGGAATAGTCTTCACCAGCTCGAGTGGATTCCCGTTGCCAAGTATAGGTATTTTGGGGTGCTGCAGCGTATTGCGCTCTGCTATTTCAGTACGGCGATTATACTATACTATTTTAGAGACAAAGGTGCGGCCACTATTAGTATCTTGCTCCTATTAGTTTATTGGCTAATTTGCTATTCTGGTAATCCAACAGATCCATATAGTCTGGAGGGGTGGTTTGGAACGGCACTGGATATCCGAATCTTTGGTGCATCCCATCTCTATCACGGCGAGGGAACAGCGTTTGATCCAGAGGATATCTGGAGCGTATTACCGGCCATCAGTCAAACGATATTCGGGTATATTACCGGAAAGTACATTATTCAAAAACTGACAGGAAAAAGGGAGCTGATGAACCTATTTATCGTAGGTCTGTCCTTTATCCTGATTGGCTATCTATGGTCATTTGTTTTTCCTATTAATAAGAAGATCTGGACCAGCAGCTACGCCGTATTCAGCACTGGAATTGCACTCTCTTTTCTTGGTATATTAATCTATCTTATCGAATTTCAAAACATCAAAGGGATAATTTACACTGTCCTTGACGATTTCGGTAAGAATACACTATTTATCTATTGTCTTAGCGGCTTAATCCCTACGATTTGTTCTTTTATTCTCATCGGGGCTACGCATCAAAATCTCTGGAACTTAAGCTACCATTCCCTGTTTGATAGCTGGCAAAACCAACGATTATCCTCCGCTCTATTTGCGCTGCTATTTGTGGCTTTGAATTGGTTGATCGCATATTGCCTACGGAAGAAAAAGATCTATATCAAAATCTAGGTCAAGGTGTCTTTGGCTCAAAATAGGCAATCTGAATAATAAGAATAAAAAAAAGGGCCAAGGCCCTTTTTATATATAAAGATATGGATAAGATATACCGCAGCTACTTTTAGAAAACGCCCCATCTTTGTTTTACTAATTCCGCTATTACAGTATGCTGACACTAAAATAGCTCAAACTAACTACACAGAGAAAAAATTTAGGGGGACAAAGGGGGGACAAAAGGCAATCACCTGAAAAACAGCAAATTGAAACACATATTTAAATAAAAAAAAACGCTAATTTATTTTGAATAATCATAATAGAAGTCATACTTCGCTTAAAATTCTTGTCCGGAAATATAAAAAAAAGAAAACCTGAGGTTGGGAGCCCCAGGTTTTAACTAACCAATTATTAACCTAAATTATGAAAAGTCTTTTTTTAATATTCTACACAAAGAATATTTCAACTATTGGACCAAAATCGCGCATAAATTACTATTTCACATTTCTTTAACAGATTACTGAGATTGAAATGACTAAACGCAAGACATTTCCAAAATAAGAATAGAAAATATACTGTTAAAAGAAATTAAAGAGGCTATTCGGAGCCAATTTTTCATAAGAGAAATCAGGTTCTGCCGCAACATCAGGTAAAATCTTTGATTTTGTTAAGAAATGTATTTTAGCGGGTTGTCTTTCTGCTGCCATTTTGACCAATTCCATCATGTAGTGATTGCTCTGATATCTTTTAACTTGTCCTTTTATATCTTCAAACCTGCTATACTGGCCGTATTGATCAATATATCCCATTCCATAAAAAACACCATTTTCAATGACAATACAGCTTTTTTCATCGGAATTACGTCCTTTATCGATCAATACAAAGGATGGCTGCTGTTTGAGCCAATCCTCGATACAACGTTCCACCCGGGTATTGTGTAGGTCTCGATCGGGCAATTCGGTCTTCTTTAAAGCTTTCGTAGACAAACTGGCGTGCCCAAACTGACAAAATTGCGGATTAATAGCGTCCTGCTGAATAAAGCTTTGCAACAACTGTATAGCGTCATATTCCCGCTGAAACAACTGAATACATTCTTGTCCCCTTGTTGTCTTCCCAATTGCCAGATGGAGATAGCCATTTTGATCTTCATAAGAGAACAAACCAAATTTAGGCTCATACCGTTTAAGTGCTCTATTATATTTTGGCCAGAATTTTTTGATTTCAGCACATTCCAACAACAATGACATCAGCTCTGTCCCGCAGCACTCATAACTTATATGATGAATTTCTTTTAAGAAATGTTGCCTTTGCGCTTGAATATTATTCCCTGTAAAATGAGATAATACTCTTTTTTTTATATTGACGGCCTTGCCAACATAAATTACTTTTCCAGCTTTGTCGTGAAAATAATAGACTCCAGCCTCGTTGGGCAATTGTTCATATTCCAAGGGATTTAAATGCGGTGGAAAACGTTGATCTAGCGCTTTATGTTTAATCATATCCTGAAATACCTGTTCGGTATCTAGCACTTTCAAATAAGCAAAGAGAATGGCTGTTGCATCAGCGTCGCCACCCGCACGGTGCCTATTTTCAATCGGGATATCTAGATAATCACATAGGCGTCCCAAACTATAGGACAATAATCCCGGCTTTATTTTTCGCGCATAGCGTACTGTACACAATTTAATCGCCGACCACTCGAAACCCGATTCCTGAAGCTGAAATCGAATGAATGAATAATCAAAATTTACATTATGCGCAACAAAAATACGGTCTTTGAGCATTTCATAAATGTGCTCGGCTACCTGATCAAATAACGGAGCGTCCTTCACCATGTCATTGTCTATGCCCGTAAGCGCAAAAATCGAATTCGGAATCTCTTTCCCTGGATTCACCAAGGTCTCCCAACGTTCCAAAACCTGATTACCATCATGAATAACAATGGCAACCTCTGTGATCCTGCTCGATTTTGCATTGCCACCTGTAGTCTCTATGTCCACAATGGCAAATTCTTGTCTTTTGCTTTGATTTACACTCATAACGCAAAGCAAACATACTAAAAATATTAGCTATTTAAAAGGGTCACCGCAATTTTACAAAACACGGAAGCCAATTATACAATCTAGCTGATAGAAATAGCTGTTTTTCTAAATCACTGTTCATATTATATATTGCTGGATTTTGTCTATTTTGTACTTTTCTTTAATTAAATTCATGCTCATGGAAGTAATACAAAAAAATGACGATAAACATGGTAGCTTTGAGGTTATCGATCAGGAAAAGTCAGTGGCACAAATGACCTATACCTGGGCTGGCCCTACAAAATTCATTATAGACCACACGGAAGTAAATTCTGAATATGCAGGAAAAGGGCTAGGTAAACAGCTATTGATGGCGGCAGTGACTTATGCACGTAAAGAAAATTTAAAAATTATGCCTTTATGTCCTTTTGCAAAATCAGTTTTTGATAAGGATCCAGCATTAGCCGATGTGCTTTTTTAAGACCTCGCCAATATGAAAAAAGATGGTTAGATTCCTGTCGCAATGTATCTAACCATCTTTTTTGCCCCCTGTTTAGCTAATGAGCAGTTGCTAATCAAGTTTAATTGCTAATTTGTTTATCAACTTAAAAATGAGATCAGCCGTTAGTTTGGCCGTTCTGGAATCAATATCAAAATGGGGATTGAATTCGGCAAAATCGACAGATTTTAGATTAGGCAGATCCAGTAGCATATCGTAGATCGTAAAAAACAAATGATCAGGAACTATACCGTTAAATGCCAATGCACTTACTCCCGGTGCATAGGCTGCAGCGAAAGCATCAAGATCAACCGTCAAATACACATAATCCACTAATTTGGAAAAACTAACAATTTTTTCCCTAATTAAATCCAGCTTTTCAATGACTAAACTCTCTCTTTCAATAATCTGCACATCCTTCTCTTTGGCATAGTCCAGCAATCCCTTGGTGTTACTAATTCCCTGAATACCAATCGCCAAGTAATGAAATGGCAAATCAGCTTTAGACTGATCCTGCTCGATTTGAAAGAAGCCTGTTCCAGAATTCCCTTTGCCATCCTGCAATGGACGGATGTCTAAATGGGCATCCAAATTAATAATGCCAAGACTTTGGTTACGACTCTTTAGAAATTCTTTAACACCCAAATAATGGCCGTAAGTTACTTCATGGCCACCACCTAAGATGACTGGAAATCCTTCTTGTTCGAGAATACAATTTAATGCAGCCCCAAGCCCCTGTTGAGATAGCTCTAAATCACTGTCTTTTATAAGTATATCACCGCAGTCTTTAAGTTTTAGTTTATCAGAAAAATGTACAGGAAGGTTTGTTAATACATTCCGAAGTGCTGTCGGTCCATCTTTGGCTCCTACACGACCTTGATTGCGTCCAACCCCCTCATCGCTACAGAATCCGAGAAAAGCAATGGACTGCCTTAAATCGGGCTGCTCGAGAAGATCAACACAATCCATTAATTGATGCCAACGCATCCATTCACGATCCTGCCCATCGATACGCCCCTTCCAGACCGCTTGGTCTCCTTTGTTGTATATTTCCGGATTATTCAACAATAAGTTCATTCGCTCAGATCAAATAATTGTTCAATAATATCGTCATCTACAAGTTGCGCGCGGGTAACTTGCAATGTCGTATTTTTCTCCATTGTACGATCTAGCGCCTGATTAGCTTCCTTATTTCTAGCCCAGGCGCGCCTAGCAATCCCATTATTCACATCAAAATACAGCATCTTTTCTAACTTAAAAGCTGCTTCTTCAGAGCCATCTAGCAGTAGACCGAAGCCTCCGTTGATGACTTCACCCCAACCGACTCCGCCGCCATTGTGAATAGATACCCAAGTGGCCCCCCGGAAACTGTCGCCAATGACGTTATGAATAGCCATATCTGCTGTAAATTGACTGCCGTCGTAGATATTGCTTGTTTCCCGATAAGGTGAATCGGTACCGCTCACATCGTGATGGTCTCTTCCCAAAACAATAGGTGCTTCAAATAAGCCACTTTTTACGGCTTCATTAAAAGCCTTTGCTATGGCAATACGCCCATTTGAATCTGCATAAAGAATACGCGCCTGAGAGCCTACTACAAGTCTATTTTTACCAGCTTCTTTGATCCATTGAATATTATCTTGCATCTGCTGCTGAATCTCCACAGGGGCTTCTTTTCGGAGCTTTTCTAAAACTGTCATGGCTATTTCGTCTGATTTTTGGAGATCCGAAGCCTTACCAGACGTGCAAACCCAGCGAAAGGGTCCAAAACCATAGTCAAAACACATTGGACCAAGAATATCCTGCACATAAGATGGGTAGCGGAACTGATCCTTTTTAGCATTCCATACCGCTGCACCAGCACGACTGCTCTCCAACAGAAACGCATTGCCGTAATCAAAGAAATAGGTTCCCTTGGATACATGCTTATTGATGGCATCGACATGTCGTACTAAGCTTTCTTGTACACATCGCTTAAACCGGTCAGGATCGGTCGCTAACAACGCATTGGATGCTGCAAAGGTCAGCCCCATCGGATAATAGCCTCCAGACCAAGGATTATGTAATGATGTCTGATCAGATCCTACCGTGATGTGGATATTTTCGCGATCAAAGGCTTCCCACACTTCGACAATATTACCGATATAGGCGAAGGAAATTGTTTCCTTTTGATCCATCGCCAACTGTACCTGTTCAACGAGTTCATCGATGTTTTCTACCAATCGGTCTACCCAACCCTGTTCATGCCGCTTTCTTGCCGCAACGGGATTTATTTCAGCGCATACGGTGATACAGCCGGCAATATTACCTGCTTTGGGCTGTGCGCCACTCATACCTCCCAAACCAGAAGTCAAAAACACCTTGCCTTGAATGGTATCGTCTACTGTTAAATGTTTTCGAAAAGCGTTCATGACAGTAATTGTGGTGCCATGCACAATACCCTGTGGACCAATATACATATAGGAACCTGCAGTCATCTGCCCATATTGTGTAACGCCTAAGGCGTTAAAACGTTCCCAGTCATCCGGTTTCGAATAGTTTGGAATCATCATGCCATTGGTTACAACAACACGAGGTGCATGTTGTGAGGAAGGGAAAAGCCCCATTGGATGACCACTGTAAAGATGTAAAGTTTGCTCATCTGTCATCTGCGAAAGATACTGCATGGTGAGGCGATATTGAGCCCAATTTTGGAAAACAGCTCCATTCCCACCATAGGTAATCAGTTCATGAGGATGTTGTGCTACAGCTGGATCGAGGTTGTTCTGAATCATCAACATAATAGCTGCCGCCTGCTTACTCACTGCTGGATAATCATCTATCGGTCGAGCGTGCATTGCATATTGGGGTCTAAAGCGGTACATGTAGATTCGCCCAAAACTACGAAGCTCCTCTAAAAATTCAGGTGCTAAAACCGTATGCCATTGTTTTGGAAAATAACGCAATGCATTCCGTAGGGCCAGCTTCTCTTCCGACTTGGTGAGAATATCCTTTCGTCTGGGGGCATGACTTATTGTATGATCTCGTTCTACTTTTGGAGGTAATACGGTCGGAATACCTTCCGCAACCTCACTCTTAAATGTATCTTCCATGTTGTTATATTGAGAATACTTCCTGACCATTTTTCCATACTGCTGTAGGCTGCAAGCTTCCTTGGTAGTAGGTAATATCCTGATAATTATCTGTTTTAAATAAACTAAAATCTGCTTTCATGCCCTTGGTCAACACGCCGCGATCCGACAGGTTTAAGGCTTTTGCAGCACGGTAGGTTAGTGCCGAAAGCAACTCCGCATTCGTCAACTTTTCTGCTGTTGCCAAAATACTCGCACTCGTCAGTAACTGTCCCATGGGCGCGGACCCTGGATTCCAGTCACTTCCTATTGCCAAACATGCACCTGCATCCAGCAACTTTCTAGCAGGTGTAAAACCACATCCAAGGCCAATAGAGGCTGCAGGCAGCGCTACAGCAACAGTAGTTGAGTGTGCGATAAGTTCTATTTCAGCCGCAGTTGATGCTTCAAGATGATCCGCAGATTGAGCACCGAGTTCTACAGCAATCTGACTTCCCGAAGTGGTAAACTGATCGGCATGAATAGTCAGATCAAAACCCATTTCTTTTGCTTTTCGTAAATAGGCCACAATGTCTTCCCCCTGAAAAGCTGTTTTTTCGATAAATGCGTCAATCCGATTCGACAGCCCTTCTGATTTCAATAGGGGAAAAAGATCTGTTGTGATCAGATGAAGATAATCTTTTGCGGATCCGTCGAAGTCCCGTGGGAGCATATGTGCAGCCAAACAAGTTGGAATAAGGTCTGATGCTGTACGACGATCCGATTTCTGAATGCCCCGTAATATCTTAAGTTCTTCTTTAACATTGAGGCCGTAACCACTTTTAACTTCAATTGTTGTGATTCCTTGCCTTAATAGAAAATTTGCGCGCTGGATAGTGAGATCAATCAATTCTTCTACGTTACAATCCCGCGTATGGGAAACGGTGCTCCAGATCCCACCTCCTGCCGCTGCAATCTCCAGGTAGCTTGAGCCTGCATTTCGAAGGGCGAAATCATTCGCTCGATTACCGGCAAAAGCAATATGTGTATGGCAATCAATAAAGCCTGGCAGAGCAACCTGATCTCCTTCTACAAGTACAAGTGCCGCCTCCTTTCCCCATTGCAGTTGTAGTTGCTCAAAATCCCCCACTTCCAATATATTGTTACCTGCTATTAAAATACCTCCTTCTTTAATAATAGCCAATTGTTTATCGTGGAGCGTCCCATTAACGGGCATATTTGACATCGTTAATACCTGCCTAAAAGGTCCAACTAATTTCAGCTCTTTTTCCATCATTCTTCGTTTAAAACATTTCAAACCTTTGTTTCAAATCCGCTTCAATCTCACCTGTAGCATATTGACGATGCAATGTGATCAGTTCGCCTGATTTTACGAGCCTTTGTGCCTCAGTCAGCAGCTCTTCCATAGGTTGATCGGATTCAATATGCGGAATAGACTGGCGAATTCTTGCATGGATAGCTTCCAATGCTGCAGTCGATTTTAATGGCTGATGGTAATCCTTGGCCTGTGCCGCACATAACAGTTCAATACTTAGTATTTTATCGACATTGTCAATGACCTGCAGTAATTTTCGGCCGGCAATAGATCCCATACTGACATGATCTTCCTGGCCTAAAGAGGTAGGAATACTATCTGCACTTGCAGGAAAACAAAGTCCTTTATTCTCACTTGCAATCGCGGCAGTGCTATATTGTAAGATCATAAATCCTGAATTGAGACCGGTTGACTTCATTAACAATTTTGGGACTCCGTTGGTTTGACCTTCTAAAGACAAATAGATCCTTCGGTCCGAAATATTGCCAATTTCCGATGCGGCCAGTGTGGCATAATCCAAAGGCAAAGCAATTGACTGTCCGTGAAAGCTACCGCCACTAATGGTTAGTTCATCATTAATGATCACAGGATTATCGGTCACTGCATTTATTTCGATTTCTATGGTATCCTTCAAATGAAACCAAGCGTTGCGTGATGCTCCATGGACCTGAGGGATACAACGCAGCGAGTAGGGATCTTGTACACGAGAACAGTCTTTGTGGCTTTCCAAAATAGCCGAGCCATGAAGCATGTTAAAAATGCTTGCAGCGACATAGCGGTTTCCTGGGTGCGGGCGTAATTGATGTAATTCTGTAAAAAATGGTTTTATTGAACCATTTAAGCCTTCAATCATTAAGGTAGCAATAATGTCAGCGTTCTGTAGTACACGATTTAACTCGGCAACAGCCATCACACCATGTGCAGCCATAAATTGAGTTCCATTGATTAAAGCCAGCCCTTCTTTTGCGCCCAGCTGAACCGGTGCCATACCGTGTTTTTCCAAAACGGCAGCTGTCTCCACAATCTCCCCTTCTACGTTAACTTTTCCTAAACCAATCAATGGTAAAAATAAATGTGACAATGGGGCCAAATCACCCGATGCGCCGACAGAACCTTGTTTGGGAACCACAGGAATGACATGATTTTCAATATGCCAAATAATCCGCTCAATCGTCGTATACTGAACTCCTGAAAATCCTTTAGAAAGCGCGTGAACTTTAAGAATAAGCATCAATTTGGCCAAATCGTTGGCTATAGGTTCTCCCATACCCACAGCATGGCTTTTGAGAATATTTTCTTGTAACAGCTGCGTTTGACTTGCATCAATAAGTGTGGTACACAATGGACCAAAACCAGTATTGATCCCATAGACAACCTCACAGCGCTCAACTATTTTCCTGACATAACTGGCGCTTTGCTCGATCTTATCCTTGACTTCGGGGGAAATTTCCCCGGTAACCGTTCCTTTTGCTATCGCTAAAGCGGTGGAGCATGTTAGCTGCCCACTGCCATATAAAAATTTTTCCATTATCATAACTGCTTTACTCAAATGTACTTGCTATATTTGATAATTAGAAATACCATTTTTATCATCAATTGATAACCATGAATTATCAAATAGAGCTAAGACATTTACTGTATTTTAAAGTATTGGCAGAAGAACTGCATTTTAGAAGGGCTGCCGAAAAATTGTTTATTGCGCAGCCAGGCTTGAGCAGGCAAATTAAGCAGCTGGAGGAATCCTATGGCGTAACACTCTTTGAGCGTAATAAACGAAATGTTCAAATGACTGAAGCGGGGATGTATCTCTTTCAGGAGGTGAAAGAACTATTTAGGCACTTGGATCAGATTGAAACTCAACTTCAAAGTTTTGCCAACGGTAAAATAAGCACCTTAAAGCTGGGGTTTATCGGGTCGGCTGTTCAAACAATCTTACCGCAATTGCTTGTCACCTTAAAACAGCAGCAGCCTGATATCGAGTTATCACTTCACGAACTAGCGAATGAAACCCAACTGGATCTGCTGGAGAAAAAAGAACTGGACTTAGGGTTTGTTCGTCTTTCCGAAACGCCCCCCGGGTTATGTAGCCTGCCTATACATACAGAGCATTTTAGCCTCGTTTTACCCAACAATCATCCCCTATTGAAGTCGCCGCAACCAAGTCTTGATGCGTTCAAAAATGAATCATTTATCTTATTTTCCAAAAACTATAGCCACTCTTATTATGATCTCGTGATGAGTATTTTTAGTGATCATAAGTTTATCCCCAAAGTTACTTTACGCACAGTGAATGCTTTAACTATTTTCAATATGGTTGCTCAGGGACTGGGGGTTGCAATAGTTCCTTCATCTTTAAAGAACGGATACCATGTTGATGTCACTTTCCTTGAATTGAACACTTTACCACAACGAACAACGCTCTCCTTAGTTTGGAATGCCCAAAATCGTAATCCCGGTATTCCATTAGTTATTCAGATCATCGCTTCGCAAACCAACAAAGCTGGACCTGATACTGCCGACATAAACAATAATAGCTAAGCCTGCATCAAAAGAATGTCAAATAAATTGTTCGGATAAGCTTGTTATTGTATTGCATATAAAAAACAAATTCTCTAAGTTTGATATATTTACTAAACTTTATTTAAAAAACGAATTATGATTTTAGAAGTAGCTGTATTACAAATTATTGAAGGGCAACAGTCCGATTTTGAAAGAGATTATAAAACAGCTTGCCAGTATATTAGTGCGAGTAAAGGTTATATCACGCATTCCTTACGTAAATGTATTGAAAAAGATAACCAGTACATTTTGTTGGTTGAATGGGAAACTTTAGAAGACCATACCATTGGTTTCAGGGGGTCGGCATTATTTAAGGAATGGGAGAAACTTTTACACCATTACTACGATCCATTTCCAACAGTCGAACATTATGAAGTGTTAAAATAGCAGTTTTGTCGTCCTTTTCTACAATAATCTAGTATCTTTGTAGAAATTTTTGATATTCAACTTTTAACCCCTATAACGTCACAAGCGTTATAGCTTTGAACAGAACAAGATGTACACAAAAGAAAAAGCAAAAGTAAATAGTTTTACGGTAGATCATACCAAGTTAAAACAAGGGATCTACGCTAAAGCTTCTACAACCAATAACAGCAATGTTGAAAGTTATACAACTTACGACATTCGCATGATCAGACCGAATTCTCCGGAGCGTATGCTATCACCTGAGGTCATGCATACCTTAGAACATTGTTTTGCAACAGAAATTAGAACCATCTTAGGTGATGAAGTTATTTATGTTGGGCCAATGGGTTGTTGCACGGGATTTTATGTTGTATTGGCTGGAACAGCGAAAACTCCTCAGAACGTGGCGGAATTGATGAAAGAAGTATTAGAGACTGTTCTTACAGAAGGATACGAAGTACCTTTCCAAAACCCGATTAGCTGCGGAAATTACACATTCATGGATTTTCCCACATCAAAACAGGCTTGTGTTAACTTCTTAAATCTAATTACTGCCGAAGAATTGGAATTTGAGTATCCATATATCGAAGAAAATTAAATGATCCTGAATAAAGATATTGAAACGATTATCTTGGTAGCAAATAAAAATGAGCTATCTTTTAATTCGACAAGTGAATCGACTTTTGTATACGAAATTGGTGTAGGTAAAGTAAATGCGCTCCTGTCCGTAGCTACGCTTTACGAAGACATCAAAGCATTAGGGATTAGTCCTGTTCTTCTCAATGTTGGCACGGTAGGTTGTACAAGGCATCCGATAGGCCATGTCCTTTATCCGGCATACTATGCACAAGGGGATGCTTATACGGATGGATTTTTCCTGGAAAACACCTTGTTTTTTAAAGGTCAAGGCGTATTGGAATCCATATCTCTTGATGAATTTCGCTACGAAGATGCACTTTTGACATCGGATCGTTTTATCAATGTAAATACTGCTTTTTATCAGGATATCAAACATTTTAATCCTTTGGCATTTGATATGGAATCTTATGCCCTAGCGAATTTCTGTTTTCAAAAAAATCTCACCTTTCATAGTATTAAAATTGTTTCAGACAATTGTGATGGCACAGTTAAAGATTGGGAAAGTATTTTAGGAGAAATTTCAGGGAGATTAGGTGATATTCTCGATCAATTCATGAAAAAGCTGGATAACGAAAAAGCTGCTGCGGTCAGTATATCGTAATCTAATGAAATAGCAAAAAAAAAGACCTGTAGAAATAGAGGTCTTTTTTTTTGCAAATTACCGCGTTCTTTCTTCAACAGCTTCCCTATTGTCTTTCTAATTTGAATTTATTCAAACTATTCTCTCCCGAGGTTGTTCAGATAAGTGGATTACAAGCCCATCGTTATTTCAATATAACTCTTCCACACTGCAAATAAATCGATCTAATATTCTTATGAAGAAAAAGAAGAAAATAATAATTTCAAATAGACTGCCGATACAAATAGAGCGAAAAAAAGAAAAATTAATCATCAAGCCGAGTGCGGGCGGACTGGCAACCGGTTTAAATTCCGCCTTTGATACGGATGAAATACTTTGGGTTGGCTGGCCGGGAATTGTTCCCAAAGATGAAGAGGAAAAAGAAAAGATTGTCGAGCTTCTCAAACCGATGAACTTGCTTCCTGTTTTCTTATCCAAAGATGAAATACGCAATTTCTACGAAGGTTATTCCAATGAGGTCCTCTGGCCTATTTGCCATTATCAGCCGAGCTACATCCATTTTGACCGCGAATATTGGTCTACCTATGTCATGGTAAATAAGAAATTCTGCGAGGCTGCGCTTTCTATCGATGAGCCATCCGATTTTATTTGGGTCCATGATTATCAGCTTATGCTGCTCCCTCAACTGCTGCGTTCAGAAAACCAAGAGCTCAACATCGGTTATTTTCACCATATCCCCTTTCCTTCAGAAGAACTCTTTATGAACATTCCGCAACGTAAAGAATTGGTTGAAGGTTTACTGGGAGCAGATCTTATCGGATTCCATACTTTCGCCGATAGTCAGAACTTTCTAAATGCCTGCAAAAAAATACTGCATGTATCATCTGGACATAACCAGCTCAAGTACAAGGATCGTCATATATTTATAGAGTCCTTTCCAATGGGCATTGATTTTGATAAATTCGTCGAAGTCAGCAGTCAGCCTAAAATACAGGCCATTGCAAGCCAATTCCGGAGCCATTTTCCCGATCAAAAAATTATTATAGCTGTCGATAGACTCGATTATAGCAAAGGCATATTAGAGCGATTACGTGCTTTTCTCACTTTCCTTGAAAAATACCCCGAATGGCATACAAAAGTTGTATTGTATATGCTTATCGTACCCTCCAGGGATAAGGTATCGCAATACAAAAAACTGAAAGATGAGATTAACCGGAAGGTGAGTGAAATCAATTCCATTTATGGAAATCTAAGCTGGACACCGGTACTATATTTTTACAAATCACTTCCATTCGAAGAGCTGGTTGGATTATATGTTGCATCCGATATCTGTATGATTACATCTACGCGAGATGGGATGAATCTTGTAAGTAAAGAATATATCGCCAGTAAGACTTTATCAAAAGGGGTATTGATTTTAAGTGAGTTTGCAGGCGCCTCCAAGGAACTTGTTGATGCCTTGATTATTAACCCCTATAATCGTACAGAAACGGCAGACAGTATTTACTATGCGCTTAAAATGCCGCCCGAAGAAATTCAGGAACGTACCGATGCCAATATTCAGATTATACAGAAGTTTAATGTGCAACATTGGGTGCAGCTCTTTACCAATCGTTTGGCTGAGACCAAAGCCATACAACGTGACGAATGGGCAAGGCGAATCTCGGATAAGGTATTGAATAGTATTTCAGAAAGGTATAGCAAAAGTAGCAATAGACTCTTTTTTCTGGACTATGACGGTACTTTGGTCAAATTCCAGAATCATGCCCAAAAAGCAACTCCGACGACCCTGTTGTATAACCTTTTGGATAATATCATTTCTGATCCACTCAATACATTGGTCATCATAAGCGGCCGATCACAAGAGAGCCTATCGTCTTGGTTTGACGGTCGATCGTACTATTTAGTTGCCGAACATGGCATTTGGTCAAATTTCCCAAATTTCAACTGGTCGTATAAGAAAGGATTGGCCCTCCATTGGATGCCTGAAGTAAAAAAGCTGATGGAAAAACTGGCCGATCAAACTCCGGGGGCTTACATCGAGGTCAAGCCCTACTCGTTAGCTTGGCATTATAGAAAAGTAGAACTGGGCTTAGGCGAACTTAAAGCAACTGAGCTAAAGGAGACCTTAAACCCAATGCTCAACGACTATGGATTACAACTACTGGACGGAAATGCTGTCATTGAGGTCAAAAATACAGAAGTTAATAAAGGTAAGGCGGCATTGGAAATCGCAGGACATATAAAAGCAGATTTCATGTTGGCTATTGGCGACGACATTACCGACGAAGATCTATTCAAGTATTTACCACAATCGACCATAAGTATTAAGGTAGGAAGCAACAAATCTGCAGCAAAATATTATTTAGATGAACAAGAAGATGTTCTTCAATTTTTAAATCAACTTATCGTAAAATAATGAACGAAAATACAACAGAAAACAGACATATCTACCAATCTGGAATCATTGGAAATTGTTCCTACATAGCGCATGTTGGCATCGATACAAACATATCATGGTTGTGCTGGCCATCGTTCGAAGATAGCTTTGTATTCGGCAGTATGATCGATAAAAATCAAGGTGGAACTTTCAAGATCAGTTCAGAGGAAGCAGTTGTGGAAACCAAGCAATATTACATCAAAAATTCAAATGTGCTCTGCACGGAAATCCATACGGAATCCTATGCCTATCGTATTACAGATTTTGCACCACGTTTTGAACAATTCGGGCGGTATTTTAAACCGTTGATGCTGATACGAAAGATCGAACCACTGCATGGTGCCCCTAGCGTCAACATCAGATGTCAGCCGACTGCTGACTACGGCCGATTGCCACTTAAGCCTACCCGTGGCAGTAACCATATTCTTTATAGCAACGATCAGGTCGGAGAACGGATTCGACTTACCACTGATCTGCCTATTTCACATTTCTTCCAAGAGGAAAGCTGGACCATTATCAGTGAAAATAAATACCTTATACTGACGTATGATGCAGCTTTCGAATCGGCCATTGTAAGCACCTGTGAGGATTTCCTCCATAAGACGCTCAGTTATTGGCAGCGATGGATTAAAAGGTGTAGTATCCCCAACATTTATCAAACAGAAGTAATCCGATCGGCTCTGGTGCTGAAACTTCATCAATATGAGGATACAGGAGCAATTATCGCCGCATCAACAACTAGTCTGCCCGAATATCCAGGTTCGGGAAGAAACTGGGACTACCGTTATTGCTGGGTACGTGATAGTTATTATGTCTTAACAGCATTGACACACATCGGTCAGTTTGAAGAAATGGAAAGCTTTGCTAATTATATTGCTGGCATCACGCATCGCAACCCTGGAAGACTTCAACCTTTGTATGGTATCCTTGGTACCACCGAACTGACAGAACAGATCTTACCTTACCTAAAAGGCTATCAGGATAACGGTCCAGTGCGGATTGGCAATCAAGCTTTTGAACATATCCAAAATGATGTATACGGCCAAGCAATGATTGCCTTGTTACCTCTTTTCACTGATCAGCGTTTTAAAATCCATGAAAACAAGAATGTGTTAGGCTGGGTAAATTTCATTCTCGAAAAGATTGAGGCTACTATAGAGGAAAAAGATGCCGGTATCTGGGAGTTTAGAAATTTTGCCAACCACCATTGTTATTCCAATCTTTTTCAATGGGTCGGATGTAAGGCGGCCCTATTGATTGCGCGTCAAAATGGTTATCAAGATATGGAGGATCGCGCGAATGTCCTCTTAAAAAAAGCAGAAGCTTACATCGAGGCCTGTTATGACGAAGAGCGAAAAGTCTATCAGAATGCTATTGATAGCCGGAATTTAGACGCCAGTACCTTGCAGCTCATTGTCATGGATTACCTTGACCCAAAATCGGAACGCGCCCTTCATCATCTCGAAATGCTGGAAAAGGAATTAAAAGGTGAAAATGGACTTTTCTATCGCTATAAACATCAGGATGATTTCGGCAGACCCAAATCCACTTTCTTAGTCTGTGCATTTTGGTACGTGGAAGCGCTAGCCTGTGTCGGCCGTGTGGAGGAAGCGAAAGAGATCCTCGAACGTTTGCTGACCTACAGCAATCACCTGGGGCTGTTCAGTGAGGATGTTACCGAGGACAATGGCAGCCAATGGGGCAATTTCCCACAAGCCTACAGTCACGTTGGATTGATGAATGCCGTTTATCGTCTTGCCATAAAATTAGATAAACCAATTTTTCAATGACATAAAAACAAAATGTGCGATCAAAATAAATTGATCGCACATTTGTACGCTTATAATTGCCAATTAAATGGCCTTGATAAAATATTACAATTTATCCAGCCAGTTTTCTACCTCTTCTTTGGTTTTTCCGGTCTTTTGTTGCAATTTACCCAACAATTCATCTTCCTTTCCCTCGGCATACAACAGATCATCATCGGTTAAATCTGCATATTGCTGTTTCACTTTACCTTTCAGCTCGTTCCAACGGCCTTTCCATGTTAAATTACTCATAAATGCTCCTTGTTTTTAAAAAATGAAATGTATGTACTTTTATATTAATGTCTGTTTATAGCTGTCAAAATGTTCACAGATCTCCTCCATCCCAATTCGCTTGCCCATCAAGTCTATAAAACGGTTTTTATACAAGGAAAATATGTATAAACCCGTTGCCAAACTCCCTATGACAAAAATACCTTCCAGCTCATTGCTCTTCACAAGCTTGTTGTTCAGGTGACACTCTTTGAGTAACGGAATATTATAAGAAGACCATTTACCCATTTTATCTTTGAGTACCAAACCAATATTTTTTGTCCCTGTCATCATTTCAGCTCCTTTTATTAGAAAAACAGCTACGTTGCTTCAAATGTTTTCTAATTTTTGTCATTTTGAAAAGAATAGGTCTTTCATACACAAGAGCAAGTAATTATACGGTGGCGTCCAAAAAAAATGTTTCCAATTGATTAATTGGAAACATACTGTTAAAGATTGCTTTTACTATTTTTTGTTAGCGTTTACCTGGTAAATAGATTTGAAAACCTACGCCAACGCCTAAACCACTCGCACCGCTGCCGGTATTAATATTAGCCTTGCTATAATTGTAGCCAAAGGTAGCTTCCAAAGCAACAGTTCGTGTGATAAAATGTGCATATCCAACATTGGCTCCTACAGCCAGTGCGACATCTTTGCCCCTAGAACTTCCTGAAATACCAATATCTCCCTGTCCAAAAAACCGACCTGTACTTGATCCCGCATTTGGAAAGTAATAACGCACAAATGGCGCTACACCATAAGTCCATTCATTATCAGCATCTTTTTGAGTAGCCAAGCCAAGATTTGCCTGTGCACCAATAGCCAATCCATCGGACACGAAATAACCAGCTCGTGGTTGAAGTGCTACATTAAATGATTTTCCTTCAAAACTATAGCCAAGATTACCGATCGATCCACCGACCATCCAATTTCCTTGTCGAATAGGTTCAATTCCGACATCCGAGGACATCTGTGGCGTAGTTTCAATTTTCTGAGCATGGGCCTGATACCCAATTCCTGCTGTTATTAATAAAAGAAGTGTCAATTTTCTCATAGTATCTCTATTATCTAAATTACTTTAGTTTAATAACAAGATCGACAAATGAAAAGTTTTAAATTTATTCTTAAAATATATCGTTTTGTCATTTTGTAAAAAAGAGAACCAATCAGATTTGACTCATGTTCCTATTAAAAAGACGATGAATACAGCAATTCAATTTGGTGATGCTATTTCAGATTATTTCCAAGAAAGCTCCCTATTCTTGCACGAAATAGCCCCAATGGAAAACCAACCGGACAGCTACAGTCTTAAGTCCGTATTTAGTCCATCCAAGGTTTCGGATCGAGATGCGGTCAATCGCAAACTTAACTCTCCAAAAAGTATGGCTGGCCCCGATCCAAGTGAAGAAGAACAACGCGACCGCACAACTAGAGAAAAGATTAATACAGAAGAGGATCAACATAAAGAGAAACCAGATCATTCAGAAGAAGATATTTATGATGCTGATTCAGATCAAAAAGAAAAGGATAAAAAAAACTCCCACAACTAAGGGAGTTTTTTTGTGAATATAACGAAGAGGTCCGAGTGACCTTTTCTAAGTGCTCCTTTAAGGTTTAGATTGTATAGCATTGATGCTATCCTTCCTAAGCGTGTCTGCTAAACTGGTATCCTTCTGCATGCTCATTTTTTGTTGCTCGCTTAAATTGTATCTTGTTTCATCGGCAGCGCTCGGCGCGATATTGTCCGCCTGACCACTTCCTTCTGCTGGATTTTTGTTTGGATTTTGGCACGCAAAGAATAGTGTGCTGCAAAATAATAACGTTCCCAAAACTACCGTGAATTTCTTTCTCTTTTTCATATTTTATTTTGTTTTTGTGATCAATCTTTTTCTTAAGAACCACATTCAGAACTTATTAGTTTAATAAAAACTGATAAAAAACAATCATTTAAACTTCTGCTTAAAAAAACAGACAGTTCCCACACTCCACTAAATACAGAAGGATACCCGTAATAAAGACATTTTTTAATGGAACAAATACCCAATTAACCGGGCCCAAATCGGTCGCCTATTTTTATCGGGACGCTTTCAATTGTGTACTCTTGTAGCGTTTAGGCTACAAAATAATCAATACGCAGGTGTACGTATTTTTCCCCTATGCCTGTTTAAACAAGTTTTAGATGAACCTGAAAACGTAAATGTAGCACTTTAATTGCACCTCCATGTATCAAATAAACATCAATCAATTTAACAAACGATACTATGAGCAATTCCAATTTGAATATTTTAGTCGAGGAAAAAAGAAGTCTTTTGAAACATTTTGCGGGAAAATTCACCAATGATCCCGATGAAAAAGAGGATTTAATTCAAGAGACGCTTATTCGTGCATTGAAATCGATCGATGATTTTATCCGTCATCCCAAATTAATGTCGTGGCTCTACGTTATTATGAAAAATGTTTACATTAACCAATATCGTAAAGCCAAACGTATAAACGACATCCATGAAACATACATCGGTCTAGAAAGCACTAACACTGTAGAATCCAATAAAAGTGACAGCAAGTTTATCGCTGATGATATTCAAAAAGCGATGTGCAGTTTGTCGGAAGAAAATTACCAGGTGTTTCAATTATTCCTTGAGGGATACAAATACCATGAGATCGCCACCTATTTTGGCATGCCTGAAGGAACAATCAAAACCAGGATACACATGACGCGAAAAAAACTTCAAAAACAACTTAAAATTTACAAATTAAAATAAAACAAAACGTAGCTTTTGAGGTTATCTACCTAAAGTAACTTAACCGGATAGCTGACAATTCGCTAAATAATAAATATATGAAATCAGAAGTTAAAACAAAAAATCAGCACAATATGGTCATTACGCTGATTATCTGTGGCGGTCCCATTGGAAAGGGAAATGGTAAGACCATTGTACAAGCGGTAGTTACGGACACATTAGACAAAAATCAAACTAAAGTAGAGACAGAAAAAGGTAAAAAATCTCCTTCTGTAAATAAAACAAAATAGATGAGAATTTACTCATAGAACATTGAAATTTATCCATAGAAAGGGTTGCTTTTGTTAAGAAAGTAACCCTTTTTAATATATTTTTCTTTCTATTTACCTGATAGTCCGTCTCCCCTTTCCTGTATAAAACCCTTGATTTATGTGAATAATACGCATCTTATTTTTTTCGAAAACCGGGGATGCCTCTCTTCCGTTCTTACAAAAAAGATTAAAAATTCACTCATCAGCATGATACAATGGAAACCAAACTTATAAATGACCATAGAATGATCAACGATCTTATACAGATCAACCATGATCGAACTGCTGATTAACAAATGGCAACTGATATGGTCTCAAGCATTCACATAAGAAATTTAAATAACATTTTTGGGTTTAAGCATACGTTGACTTTGGAGATTATTATATGAAAGTAAAAGCCGGTTATACAAGAAAGAAAATAGGCAAGTCTTTTAAATATTTTGATACATCAGGAACAGAAGTATCTGATAAAAAGATCTTAGAAAGAATTATGAAACTGGTTATTCCACCCAACTGGAAGGATGTATGGATTGCCAAAAGTAAGACCAGTGATCTGCAAGCTTTTGGATTCGATCAAAAAGAGCGTAAACAATATATCTACCATACGAAATTCGTTGACCAACGGGAAGCGGCAAAGTTCAGCAATATTCTTTTTATGGGTAAATATTTGCAAGAATTAAGAAAGATCAGCACTAAACATCTCAAACATCAGGTTTGGGATATGGACAAATTGTGTGCAATTGCTTTTAAAATTATGGACAGTACATTAATTCGTATCGGCAATAAGCGCTATACACTGACCAATAAGTCATATGGCCTAAGTACACTGGAAAAAAGGCACGTCACCATCGAAAACAACACGATATCTTTGGCTTATAAAGGCAAAAAGGGGGTTTTTCAGCAAAAGTCATGGTCCAATAGGCAACAAGCTAAGCTTCTGGAAGAACTTTTAAAAATGAAGGGAAAAAGGATATTTCAGATTGATAGTGCTACGTGCGAAAGCACGTTCTGCGGTGCCGCCTTTAATCAGTATCTCCGGGAGAATTCTACGGGTCAGATCAGCTGTAAAAGCATTCGTATTTGGGGAGCCAGTCGAGAAGCTTTTTACCAGCTCGCCCAAACAAAACAGGCGGAGGCACTTAATGCCCGAAAAAGACAGTTAAACAAGGTCATTAAACATGTTGCTGAGCAGCTCGGCAATACAAAGACTGTTTCACAGACTTATTATATCCATCCTGCCATACAACGTTTATTTATGGAGGGAAAATTCCCCAGTATAAAAAGTAAATTACCGCTTGCGAAATTAGAGGATAAATTATACCGTTTTCTGCTTAAACACACCGATAAGGCAATTGTTTAACGTCCAAACCTAAACCATTCGTCCAATGGATGGCTTAGGTTATTCATCCAACATGCTGCCATATCCATGGCTGCAACAGAAAATGTGATACCATTTCCACCGAAACCACACACAAAGTATGAGTTTTTAAACTTTTCATGTTTTCCGATATAGGGCAATCCATCTTTGGTTGTTCCAAAAGTACCAGCCCAGGCAAAATCTGCGTGAAAGGCCCTATCGGTAAAAATTTTGTTAAATGACTTTTCCAATTTAAGTGATTTCGCTGAAATGAGACTATCTCGCTTGATGGGGTCTTTAAATTCTTCATCTTCTCCCCCAATCAGAAACCTATGATCGTCTGTGGTGCGCATATACAGATAGGGTTCAGTAGTATTCCAAATAAGCAGATCGCGATACCGATCATAATTGTCTTTATCGACTTCTGACACGATTGCGAATGTACTCAATAGATCGACAAATTTCTCCGGAATAAGGTTTGTCGTTTCGTATCCTGTACAATAAATAATTTTCTTCGCTTTGATTTTAGCTCCTGTCGAAGTGGTTACAAGATTATGCCCCGACTTATATAATACAGAGTCTAAGGCTGTTTTGTCGAAAATCAATAATCCCTTTCTAACGTTGTATGCCAGCAGTTCATGTGTAAAGCAAAAGGCGTCTATGCTTGCCCCTAAAGCCGAGAGAATTCCAGCATAAGCGCCATGTATAGCATAACGATCCTTGATATCTTGTTCCGTTAACCATTTAACGTCAAAACCTGCCGCTTGTCGGGCTTCAAACTCTTGCTTCAACCAGGAGATATCTTTTTTCCTTGCCGCGTAGTAGAGTGATTTTTTTGTTCGGAAACCAGCTTTGGACCGGATCTTCTTTGCGATTTCCCCCAATTTGACAATTGCTTCACAACAGGCTCTGTAGCTCGCTATTGCGGCCTCTTCACCAATTAATTCCTTTAATCTATACAAAGGCACATCAATTTCATATTGCAACATAGAGGTTGTTGCTGCCGAACTCCCATTCACAATTTCACGCTTGTCAATAAGAATACATTTCCTTCCATCGTTTATGCATTGATGTGCGATCAGGGCTCCTGTAATGCCGCCCCCAACGACGAGAACATCACAGCTAAGATTATCTTGCAAGGAAGGATAACTATTTAGAAGACCGTTTTTTATTAACCAAAAAGGTTCATTTGACTTTAAATCCATTGTAATAAAAGCTTATTGAATGTTTGTATAACTATTTCTGAAAAGAAATAGTTTGGTTAGCATTTTATTAAATTTCAAACCATTTGAGCATTAGCTAGGTTATCTTATTAGCAATTAATAGATTACTTATGCGAGCAATTTGGACGGGGGCTATTGGTTTTGGTTTGGTCAATATCCCAATTAAAATATATAGTGCAACGGAGAATGCTGCTTTAGATCTGGATATGCTTGATCGAAATGATCTATCCAATATTAAATTCAAGCGGGTGAATGAACAAACCGGCAAAGAGGTAAAATGGGACAATATTGTTAAAGGATATTTCATAAAAGACCATTATGTCGTGCTGGAAGATGCGGATTTTGAAGACGCAAGTCCGGAAAAGACCAAACTTATCAATCTTCATGCTTTTGTTAAACTGATGGATGTAGACAGTATATATTTTGAAACGCCCTACTATCTGGAGCCACAGAAAGGTGGAGAAAAAGCCTATCAGTTATTGCTCAAAGCATTAGAAAAAACTAAAATGGCGGGCTTAGGGTCATTCGTCATGCGAAATGTAGAACATCTAGCCCTTATAAAGCCCTATCAAAATGCATTGGTTTTGAATAAAATACGTTATCAACAGGAAATCAGATCACTTGACGAGCTTAAATTACCTACTGCAATTAAAATTCAAAAAGCAGAAATGGATATGGCTACACAGCTGATCGAGCAACACAGCACATCCTTCGATATCAGTAGCTATAAAAACGAATATATGGACGAGCTCCTCAAAATAATCAAACAAAAAGACAAGGGTAAACGTCCTACCATTCGAAAAATGAAAATAGAGCATACAAAAGCAGATGATTTGCTTGCAAAACTTAAAGCAAGCCTTGGTTAAACAAAATACCCTGTGTCATGATACGTAAACTAAAGTCGGGGCAATATCGAATATATGCCAGGCATCCAGATAAAGAGACGAACAGACGTCGGAATCTGGGTACTTTTGATACCCTTGAGGAGGCAAAAAAACACGAGCAAGAAATTCAATATTTTAAGCATAAGAAGTGAAATAAGATGAAGAATATCATACCGGAACAGAAAGAAGGTAAGCACCTGGATTGCTTTGAATCCCTCGAGTTTCCAAGTGAAGCTATGGCCAATTTAGCCTATGCTTCGGCTATAAACAATCTTAGAAAAGTCAACCATTGGCATGAGCTCGCTCAGATACCTGCTACTGTGTTTCAATTAACAGCGGGTTATGGTACTCCAATTGATCGCTTACTCGAATTACATGATTATATCAGACTCGATATTCCAGGACCTGGACTTCCAAGTAGTGATGGTTATGATTGGGTAAATATTGTCAGCCTCATTTCAGACAAAACGGACGATTATAGTGTTTTTGCCATAACATTAAAACCTTGCCCCGATCCAAGCCATCCTGGGGATAAAAATACAGCACATTTTTTTGAAGGAGTTTCATCTTCTACCTTTTTGATCGAAAAACGGAGGAATAGTATTTTGTTCCAATACGCTGGAAGGAACGAGATCATCAATGTCGACAATGAGAATATCAGTGATAATGTCAGGAATTATTTCATTGGTCTAGCAGCTAAAATTGGGGCATCTTACCCACAATGGAAATCACTTCTTAAAGGAATGGCTCATGCCGTGGCCAAAGAGTTTAATGTTCAGCATTAGTTCCTTCTGCCGAACGGAAATTGGCAGCAGCTTTAATTTCGAAATAAAAAGAACCCAATGAGGCAATTTTATATCTTTTATAACCTTCTGTTATAAAAGATTCAATCGATGTTGTCGTAATTTTTTTTGTATATTTATGTATATCATAAGAAGTTTTGGGGTATTATGAATCATACATTTCAATCTAACAATCAAACCATCATTATGCTTCAATCTTTTGGCAGTCTGGTCATCTTAGATCGACATTTTAATGTCGTTGGGATAACCGAATCTGTCGTAAATGATCACGACGCCAAAGAGAACCTATTAGGAACTCATTTCTTTGATAGCTTTAGCAATACATTCGGTGAAGCGTTATCCAAAATCAAGAATGCAGTAACTGATCTACTTGAAAACGGGCAGTCGCGCCATATTTTGCCTATTAAAATGAGAAAAGAACGTGTTTATGTAAAATTGCGAAGACACGATGAATACTTCTATATCGAGTGGGAACAACAACACAAAAAATACATTGCTGCAAAAAAAATAAATGAGCTTAATTTTTTGCTAGATACTATTCAACCAAATAATTGGGACCGTGTTTGTTCGGCCGTCAACAAATTACTGAATTACGATCGGGTTTTCGTTTTGCAGGTTCAGGAAACGGGTTATAGTTCCGTGATTGCGGAACATACAGCAGATGGACAAGCCCATTTCAAAGGAATGGAGTTCTCGAAAGATTTCATGCCCGAAGAAGTCTTGTCGTACTATCGGAGCTATTCATATCGATATGCTCCCAATATTAATATCGAGGGACAAAAATTCTACTATACTGACGAAGGAATTGATCCGGTCTCGAGTTTATTATCACCGTTACCTGAACTTCATCGGCTTTTTTTAAAAAAGATAAATGTACAAAGCGCCTTGTTTTTTAGAATCTGTATCGATGATGACTTTTGGGGTCTTGTGGTCGCACAGAATGATGAAGAGCGGGTGGTCGATCTGCAGCAGCGAAAACTATGTACGTTTGCCATCCAGGCAGCCACCAGCAAATATGAGAGTCATGTCAAACAGAATCTGTTGGAAAGAACGGAACTTCTTAAACTCGCTGAAGAAGAGTTAAAAAGGAGCCTTTCTGAAAATAAAATGGTGAATTGTGCTTTGATACAGCATATGGATATTCTTACCCAGCTGGTCAATGCAGATGGATTGGCCATATTTAACCAGGGCGATGTTTTTAACTATGGTCATTCTCCGCAGAAAGCGCAATTTTATGAAATCATTCAATTCCTGCAAAAACATACCGATAAAGCCCTCTTCAAAGATTATAATTTTCGGCTGAATCATCAGGATAACTTTAACGATAAATTGGGTTTTGCGGGGCTCATGTATCTAAAGGTTGGCTTGGAAAACGATTATTACCTCGTTTGGTTTAGAAAGGAAAACCGTAATCAGGTGATGCAGATGGAGCTGAAAAACGAGCCGCATGAAAGCAAACAGCTCAAAATCTGGGAAGATATGCGCTATGACGTTGCCAAACCCTGGAATGATGCTGAAATCAATTTTGTCCTTCGTCTGAATCAGATTATCAAGGAATCCATTTTTGCAAAATTAAAGGAACGTCAGTTGCTAAATGAGGAGCTTCTGAGTTTGAACAATGAGTTGGAAATGTTTACACATACCCTTTCTCATGATTTAAAAAATCCCTTGTCCATCTTAAAAATGGGCATACAATTTCTACAGCAGCACTCCGACAATATTGATTTTACAAAAATCAATAAGTGGTACCAGAATTTCAGCCGAAGCGTTACAAACATTGAAGATATTATCAACAATATGGTCCAGTTGAGCCAGCACCGTTCCAGCATTTTAGACAAGGAACCACTTCCCATGGCCTATACAATTCAGCGCATATTTCAAGAAAATAGCATTTTATATAACGTCAATAATTGCCAACCCACTTTTGGTACCCTATTACCAATTTGGGGCGAAAAAAGTGCCGCGTATCAAATTTTTTCCAATTTAATTGTTAACGCAATAAAATATTCTGCACAAGCAGACAGGCCTTTAGTGACAATAGATAGTTCCGACGAAGACGATTATACGCATTATCAGATCAAGGATAACGGTATTGGCATACCAAGTGACCACCTGCCTCATATTTACGAAATGTTTACCAGAGCCGACAATGTGGGTTCAATACCTGGTACGGGCATTGGGCTTTCGCTGGTGAAACGGATAATGGAACGATTGGGAGGAAGTATCGAAATTGAATCAGAGGTTGGTATAGGCACCGTTGTCCACCTCTACTTCCCTATTGTTAAGCCATTTCCTGAGCAAATGTTACTCGATTGATCTTTGTTTCAAATCCTGAAATCTTTCAAACTATTTTCCATCTAACGTTGTTCATTTAAGGAGAGAATACCATCCAATAAAAAGGATCGTATCACTTAAAAAGAAATCGAAAATGGAAGAGATATTGCAACATGCAGTAGTAAAACGAGGTTTAATTATTGCCTATTATTTTAGTAACATCTGGTATCGTAAAGGATTGTTCGGGGAACGTACTATTCCCGATCCAAATGACACTGATCCGACCGAACATCCTGATCCAGCTATAGATGAAACCGATCCGGAAGAAGAGGAAAATATCAACTACACACATAAAAATCCGCAGACAAGAAGCAACATAAGCCCTGGAAAGAAGTCTTCCGCTACCTGGGACGAAAATGTCGAAAATCGGGCCATATCTAAAAAGACAGATTGACCGATGGGTCAATCTGTAAAGATATTTAACTGTCCTTTTTCATCAAAAAAAACATCGCTGATAAAAACGATACGCTGATCTCCCGTCTTTAGGGTACGGCCGTGATATACACAGCGGATTTTTCCCTCCTTGTCCTGAAATAAACTATTATGCCCAGTACCCGAAACCACTCCACCTCTATTGGTATTCTTTTCAATGATCGGATTAGATGCCGATTTTTGATAGCTTCCCAAAGGAGCAGTTGCTGTTGCGTAGCCAACAGCGTAATTGGCTCCTGCAAAATAATTGGCCGAATACATCATGTAGTATAATCCATTTTCTTTGACCAAAAAAGAACCTTCTGTCCATCGTCTATTGACCTCACCTGAAGTAACTGATCTACTTTCCCATTCTGATTGTGCGTCGTTCATCGTAGCTGGGGGGCGCATTAAAAGAACTGGACTCCCAATCACCTTCGTCATACTGCTATCCAATTCGACTCCGTAAACCCAGCTTTCTTCAATATTCTTATAGCCAAATTTCTTTTCTGCCCAAGTTGCAATTTCTGATTCCACAGGATGTTCGTAGCAGCAGCGTGAATAGAACAGATAATTTCTATGGTCTGTATCTCTAAAAACATTCGCGTCAATGATGGGATATCCAGGATCAAAAATAGGTTTCCCGCTCAGATCTTTAAATGGCCCCAATGGACTATCCGACACTGCAACTCCTATACGATAGTTTTCTAAGTGTTTTTTCGGATTTTCTTTCCAATGAGCACTATAATACATGTAATATTTGTTATTCACACGATAGACCTCTGGCGCCCAAAAATCCTTTTCCCCCCAACCATTCGGCTGTTTGGCATCGTATACTTTTCCCTCCTTTTTCCATGTCTTTAGATCTTTGGAACTATAGGCTATAAATCCATTTTCAGTCCCGCCGGTTCCATATAAATAGTATTGATCCGAAGGTGGATCGAATACAATAAAAGGATCACCAAAGGCTACATCTGTTTGATAGGATTTTCTAGGTTGCCTCGATGGTTGATCTGTGCTTAAAAATCGAAACTTTGCAGTGTCGAATTGGGGAACCAAGACACCGCTGTTATTTGCCACAAATTGAATCGGCACTATGGCTGTCCGCCGAGGTGCAACTTTTTCATCTGAAAAATGTGTATGGCAGACATAATACCATTGCTTTCCTTTTTTGAAAATGTCTCCATGTCCAGTTCCGGCAAACCCGCTATTTTTACGGCTTAATGCAGGCTGACCTTCCAGTTTTTTCCAGGGTCCATAAATATTTTCAGCGATAGCAACACCCACAGCGTAGTCCTTATTCCGAAAATCATTCGCCGAATAGAACATATAATAATATTTTCCCTCTCGAATGACAGTGGGACCTTCACTTACTGTCCAGTCGGCATTCGCCGTATTTTCCCAGGGAAGTTCTGGATGGAGACATTCTTTCAGCGTTTCTTCCTTTATTCCGGAATAATCTGACTTCAGCTCCGCCACAAAAATTCTATTCCCATCCTTTAACCTTACATGAAATAGGTATTTTTTCCCATCTTTATCGCGGAATACAAATGGATCAATTTGCTTTTGCCCAATAGCAATTGGCACTTTGGCAGTTTGCTTAAAAGGACCCGTTGGAGCATCACCGACTGCGATTGCAATATGCTCATCGGCTGTGTAAGCCATATAAAACTTACCATTCTCAAACCATACTTGCGGAGCCCAAAATCCTTTTGATCCAAAGATATCACCCTTTACAGCCGCAAAACCTGAATTAACTCCCTCCGGACTTACCCAGGAATCTAAATCCTTAGACTGGTATACTTTAAAGCCCTGCTGTTCATGCTGATCACCATTCGTACCATAAAGGTAATAATATCCTTTGTGATAGAATATGGTCGGATCCGCTTGAAAAATGCCGTTTATAGGCATCTGCGCATTTTCAATCTGATCTTTGTTTACAGTTTGCGCAAATGTCCTTGGGACAAAAAACAGTAAGAAAGCAATAGGCAGCAAATATATTTTGTTCATTGATTATAATACATCATATAGGTGAAAGCCTAAAATTGAACAAATATTTGCTAAGATTGGAGGTAAATCGTATCAATTGAATATCATTTTGTATCAGATTAAAAATCTCCAGATAAATTTATTGAAATCCATTCCTCTTCTATTCCCACAAACCCATTTTACTATCCAGACTTTTTCTATCCGAAAACATTTCGCTATATACACCAACATACTGACACTATCTTTACGGATCAAAATTTCCCTGATCATTTGCCAGGAAAATTTTCGCTAATTTAAAATACCTCTTTCAAAAGCAAACTTAACCAGATGTGCCGTGTTTTTTACGCCCGCTTTGTCTATGAGGTTCTGACGATGCCCCTCAACAGTACGCTTACTTAAAAAAATCTTATCTGCAATTTCAACATTCGTGTAGCCTTCCGCAATCAGTTTTAATACTTCAAGTTCACGCTCCGAAATATCAAAATCCGTTTGCCATTCTCCTGGGATCTGCGCATAGCTTTGCCCAGAACGGACTTGATCTAAAAGTATCATGGCGATCTCTTCACTCATGTACCGACCTCCGTTAGCAATATGATTCAGCCCAAAAAGCAATTCGTGATAGCCAACATTTTTGACCAAATAGCCAGCCAGACCAGATTCAAACGCCTCAATGACATAATTAATCTGATTCAGCATGGATAGTATAACCACTTTAATAGATGAATACTGTTTGTTTAGGACCTGAAGCAATTCCATGCCGTCCATTTCATCCATACTGATATCCGTTAAGACGATATCAGGAACAGAATTTGCACTTAGGAAGTCGAGCGCCTCTTTGCCATTCGACGCTTCGCCAACGACTTCAAATCCTTCTTGAGATTCTAATAGTAATTTTATTCCGTTACGTACAACCATGTGGTCTTCAACCAATAGGATTTTTATCATTATTATCTTTTTAAATAGTCAATTTTAGTAAAATACCTGCTACAAGTGTATCATTCATAATCTGCGCATTGTAGAGTTCTGCAATCTTCGTCAAGCGCATTTGTCTGTTTTCGGGCTTTGATACTGACAAGGCTTCTCCTTGTTGAAAAAAAGGTGATACTTTGACAAGAATTTCAAATTCGATCACCTGCACTGAAATTGAGATCGACTGCGAGGCCATTTCATCATTTAAATATTGAAACATTGCAGTCAGAAATTTAAATAGATGAATTTGCGTCTGATGATGTAATTCTCGCAAATGAGGGTCAAGCAACGTATCAATTATAAAACCAGATCGTTTTTTGTAACTGGCAACGGCTTCATCAACAGCGTGAAAAATTCCCAGGTCATTTAATATGGGATTGTACAGCAATCCCGCTTTATTGCGGATTTCTATAACTAAGGTAGTCAATGAATCACGTAGGCAACGTAATTCTTCAAAATCGCCATAACGATTAGTGAAATTCTGAAGCGATATACGCATTCCGTAAAGCTCCTGAGCCAGTTCATCGCGAAAATACCGTCCTATTTTTCCGATATCATCCTGTTGATTCCTAATAATCGATTTATAAAAATCTTCTTGGCTACCGTCCCATACTTCCTTTAACTCCGCCTGATCTTTTAGACCTTCAGATTGGCCTTTCGGTCCATCTGATAGGTCAAAATATAGTTTTTTGTTCACGTCCCCCATATTGTTTTCCATTTCATGTTGTAACTAATAACCACTTCAAGGCACGAACAGTTTTAAAAATTAACACCTATTTATATAAAATATGTATCCTTTGAAGTACTGCGTATAAATACGTGCAAGAAAAAGATAAATGGGGGAATTTAGATAGGAAAACACTTGTTGTTAAAGTAAAAAAGTTCAAATAAAGCACCAATATACCAAGCGAACAATACACCCAAAACACTGTTTAACAACTATTTAGAATAAAAAATAAATCTACTCGCTTGAAAACACTTGCCTCGATTCATCCTTCCAAATTGTTTTTTCTAGCATCTTAATTGTAGTGGATGTAGAAAAGATAGACACTTAAAATTTGATAATATGGAAAATACAACAATCGATCAACTGTTTAAGGAAAAAAGGCCTACGTTAAAGTATTTGGCAGCGCAATTTACAAATGATCCGGATGAACGGGAAGATTTGGTTCAAGAGACCATGGTGAGGTCACTAGCATCTATCGAAAAATTCCTGAAACATCCGAAATTGATGTCTTGGCTCTATATCATTATGAAAAACACGTATATCAATCAATATACACGTAACAAAAGGTTAGAAAATTACAGAAGCGAATACATCAGCACTGGTTATCGCAATGAAATAACAACCAATCGCGGAGAAAATAATTTTGTTGCTTCTGATATACAGCATGCGCTCAATAATTTATCGAAAGACTATTATGACGCCTTTGCTATGTTTTTGGAAGGGTTTAAATATTATGAAATTGCAGCGCATTTGCAAATACCGGAAGGAACTGTGAAAACACGTATACACATGGCACGAAAGTCCTTGCAAAAACAGCTTAAGATTTACTCAAAAAGTATTAACTAAAAAAATAGTCGTATTTCAAGAACAAAAAGCAGGTTATAGCCTGCTTTTTGAATTTACACCCCGTTATTTTGGCTAATATTGTTTTAGTCACTGCCGCTACCTCGGGATATATTTATTATATTTAGGGTGAAACTTACTAATTAAAATATCACTTTGAACATCATGTAATATGAGAAAGCAAACAATCGCTATATTTCTTATATGCTTGAGCAGCATAATTTTAATATCGTCGTGTGGTTCGGTATCAAAGGAAAGTGAAAACAGAATTCGTGTAAGTGGCGAAGGAAAGATTAGGATCATGCCCGACCAGGTCACCCTGACCATCAATACAACTTTCACAAAACCCAGAATGGTAGACGCGGTACGAGAAACACAAGCAACAGTCGACACCGTAATAGCGTTGCTCCAAAAATATGGACATCAAAAAGAAGATATCAAAACGAGTAGCGTGTCTGCAAATAAAGACTATCAATACATTGGTAATACCAATAAATTTATAGGTTATCAAGCACAGCAAACAATCGATTTTGTTTTACATGATTTATCGAAATTCACAGAATTAACGGGAAAATTGTTAGAAACAAAACTCAGTGGGATCGGTTCCATCTCATTTGACCACTCCAGAGCAGACAGTATTTTAAGAGAAGCAGATCTTATTGCATATGATGATGCTTTAAAATCGGCAAAAAAACTTGCATCTAGGGCTGATGTTAAAATCGGAAAACTGCTATTTCTGTCTAATGATGGAAGCGCATCCAACGAATCAACGCAGTACAGAACAGGAATGGCTCTAGAAACATTCAATAAAGGCTATGGTGGTGAAGGTTTTAAAATTGCTCCCGAAGTTTTAGAATTTAAAAGAACGATATTTACGGAATTTGAAATCAAATAGATGCCACACCGATTCTGTCTCCAATCAACCAGCGTCCTCGATTCAATAGTTGAATGAAAAAATAACGCTCGAGGGACAGTGTTTTAGCCGTTACGCGGACAAATTAGCTACCGATGATCGTCGAACTATTTTTTCGTATATTTAACATATAGTTTATATCCAGTTCATATAAGTTCTGTTACTTTATAATGCGATAATTAATGTAGTCAACGGAGTTAATGTATCTATTATGAAAACGATAAACTATTTTTTCCAGCGGATTATATTTAGAATCTTTTTGGGTAGATTCAGTTCATTCTATTCACCATTAAGATTCCACAAAACTTAATTGTTTTTAAAAACGGCATTGAGGTCCGATAATTTTATTTTTGTAAATGCTATTAACCAAAGATGCCTTTGGCAAAGATTTTATTTGGGGAGTTTCTACAGCTGCCTACCAGATTGAAGGAGCACATGATTTGCATGGAAAAGGCCCTTCTATCTGGGATATATTCGTCAAAAAAAGAAACCGTATATTTCAAAATCAACATGGTAATGAGGCCTGTGATTTTTACAATCGCTATGTTCAGGACCTGTATTTGATGCAGGGAATGCATATTCCTAATTACAGATTCTCTTTATCATGGAGTCGTATATTTCCTGCTGGTATTGGTGCGGTAAATCAATCTGGATTGGATTTTTATGATCGTTTGATCGATTTATCCCTTGAGTTAGGGATAACACCTTGGCCTACCTTATATCATTGGGATCTTCCACATGCATTGGAAAAGAAAGGTGGCTGGGTAAACCGTGATGTGAAAGATTGGTTTGGAGAATTTGTTTCCAAATGTGTGCAAACCTACGGGGACCGGGTCAAGCATTGGATGGTTCTCAACGAACCTACAGTATTTACTGCTGCAGGTTATTTCTTCGGTGTACATGCACCAGAGAGAAAAGGTTTGGGCAATTTTTTGGCTGCGTCCCATCATGCTGCATTAGCACAAGCTCAAGGCGGCCGAATTATTAAGTCTTTACAGCCTAATAGCGAAGTAGGAACGACTTTTTCTTGCTCCCATGTTGAGCCCTTTACGTCGAAAGACAGAGACATTCTTGCGGCAAAGAAAGCAGATGTATTGCTCAACCGCCTATTTATAGAACCGCTACTAGGAATGGGCTATCCAACACAAGAGATTAAAATACTGGGTAGAATTGAAAAGTATATGCACGCGAATGATGAGCGAGATCTGCAATTTGATATGGACTTTATTGGCGTGCAAAATTATACACGGGAAATTATACGATACGCCATGTTCGTTCCTTATCTTCAAGCAAAGATAGTGTCGGCGAAAGAGCGCAAAGTTGAAATGACCGAAATGAACTGGGAAGTTTACCCAGCCTCCATTTATTATATGCTCAAGAAATTTAGCGCCTACCCTAATATCCCCACTTTAATTGTTACCGAAAATGGTGCTGCATTTCCTGATAAAATTGAAAATGGTTTAGTGCATGACCCCAAAAGATTGAGCTATTTACAGCACGCTTTACAGGAGGTTTACCGTGCAAAACAAGAAGGAATAAATGTCAAAGGGTATTTTGTATGGACATTCATGGACAACTTCGAATGGGCTGAAGGATATCGTCCAAGATTTGGACTAGTTTATGTTGATTTCAACAATCAACAGCGCATCGTCAAATCCTCTGGACATTGGTACGGAGACTTTTTAAAATAAATAAATGGCTTTTCCATCGTTATGAACGATATATCAAATTTGTAATTTTCAATAAAATCAGGCCAAGAAACAATGCGGCGACAATACTAAGTATTGTGACCAATGTATTCCTTCCGTTGTCTGCAAAAAAATAGATGGATAGTCCAGCCAATATACATGGAATACCGATAACAATAAGCTTGACCCAATATATTCGGTCTTCTTCCTCACGGATAATTTTTGTTTCAACTGCGGCTAAAACATCCGGTCTATTCATTCTAAAATATTCGAGAATAATTTCGATTTCGTCTGAACGCAATTCACGAGGACGTACAATCTGCTGCTGCAAGGCAATAAGTAAAATATTTCCATCTCGCTGAACTGAAATAACGGCCGACATTGGAAAGCGCTTTTTATACCCCATAGGGTTCATTGCATATCCTCTGTAGTCACTGTTATCTGGACTTAAACATACAAAATACTCCGAACTCATTGCGAAGATCACATCGGTATGTTCCTGTTTGATTTCTTTCCATATAACGATAGCAGGCTTAATGGCTGCAAGCAATAGACATTGAAAAATAAATATACCAAAAGACAAGCTGAATATCCACGACAAAGAAAATGAAAGGATTAAAAAAGCGATGATAAACGAGAGGACATTTGACCAAAAATCAATTTTCCGCTCGATTAAATAGAAAGTAATGACGCAGATTATTGGCGCAATGCTGGCTTTCCAATCCCAAAATATACTTACAATTCCGAGTATTGAAAACAGTGTATAATTCAACAGTTGAAAATATGCTGACTTCCGCTGAAAATTAGTTCTTTTAATTTCAATGATATTTTCCAATACGTTCTCTAATGAAATAACAAAATCTCTGTCGCTAAGATAGCTCTGATTGCATAAATATAAATATCTTTACTAAAATAAAAACACGTAAAAATAGAAGTCACCACTATGAATACCTTTCAATTTAAATCCCATAATGTTAAAAAGGGCTTGATCTTTGGATTTGGCTACCTAATTGTTGTATTTATCCTATGCTGTTTAATTTTTGGCGGTATAAATGTGCTAGCTGATGCAGTAAACAACTTTGGTTCGGCAAAGGGTCTTGGTATATTGGTTGCTGTCGTTGTAATCGGTCCCCTAGTCATACTATTGCAATTCATCAATCCCAAGATAGAAATACAAGTTGATAAAAATAACTTATCTATTAAACAACCGAAAAAGGAGGACAAAATTATTCCGTTCGAGGTCATTCATTCCATGGAAATAAATCATTCCTTGGTCAACCAACTTCAACTATTCGACCATAATGGAAAACTACTTACGACTATTCACCCTCAAAACGATATGAATGTAATTTTCTCCATTGCAAATATAATCGCGCAACATGGTGGATTTACACAAAAAAGAGGAACCAAAAAGATCTTTGGTAATCCCGTCGAAACGATCTCATATTTCAGGCAATAACATTGTAGCGCATTCGTTTCGATGAAACCAAAAATACACTATCTACTTCGCGTTGCTTTAACCATCTTCATGGGTTTGTTGTCACGGAAAATATCCGCCATTCCTACCATTACCGGCGATGTACTGTATGCGGTTATGATTTATTGGTTGTCACGTTTTTTATTTACGAGGAAATCGTTATTATTTTCTTTTACGGCGACACTTATATTTTGTTTTGCCATCGAATTTTTACAGCTTGTACAACATCCTTTACTTATATGGATAAGAAACAATCCGCTTTTGCGGCTCGTGTTTGGACAGGGCTTTTTATGGTCGGATCTTGTGGCTTACTGCCTGGGAACCGTCGGAGCTGCATGCATTGATTATCTTAATTATCAAATGTTAAAGACAGACCCTACGTTACGAACTAAATAGACCTACTTCGTGGTTTTGGCCCCCAAATCGATGCCCATCTTTTCATAAGCAAGATCATTGGGCTGCCAAAGCTCTATTTTGTTTCCTTCAATATCCATGATATGAGCAAATTTGCCGTAGTCAAAGGATTCGATCGTATCAAGTACCGTAACGCCCTCCTTCTTCAATTCTTCTATTAAAAGCTCAATATTGGCTACCCGATAATTGATCATAAAATCTTTTTCCGAAGGGCCAAAATAGGAAGTGCTCTCTTTAAAAGGGCTCCATTGCGTAAATCCCTTTTTCGTACTGTCAGCTCCCTGATACCACTCAAATACAGCGCCGTAAGAATTTGTAGCCAGTCCCAAATGATCGGCATACCAAGCTCTTACTTTTTTAGGATCTTTACATTTGAAAAAAATTCCACCTATACCGGTTACTCTTTTCAACTCGGTGGATCGATATGAATGGCTCAAGTTATTAAAAGCATACCCCATTCCAAATGCCAGCAAAATACTTGCAACAAATACGACTCTTTTCATAATTTAATAAGGACAAATCAGTTATTCTGCCTTCTCTCCCGAATTTAATCATTAGTTTTGACAAAACATTTACGGCGCTTCAGAAAACATTCTTATCCTACAACACCAGTACTTAAAACGCATAGCTTTTGTCCTAATTTTTTCTAGATTAAGGTTGTTAAAAAATGAGATTGTATGTATACATTTGACCTACACAAGACTCGAGCAGCCTACCCTAGGAAAAGAGTTTAATAAAGCATCCGCATTAAATAGATAAATTTATGTACAACTTTAAAAATGACTATTCAGAAGGGGCACATCCCCGCATTTTAGATAAGCTTATTGAAACGAATCTGATACAGCAATTAGGCTATGGGGAGGATGACTATTCCAAAGAAGCCAGATCGATTTTGAAGAAAAAGATAGCGAATCAGCAAGCCGTTATCCACTTTTTATCTGGGGGCACACAAACAAATCTTCTTGTCATATCTTTTCTTTTACGTATCCATGAAGCAGTGATCAGTGCAAAAACAGGGCATATATCTGCAAATGAAACTGGTGCTATAGAAGCAACTGGACATAAAGTCATTACCGTTGAAACGTCTGATGGGAAATTGACACCTAACGATATTACTACGGTACTCAGGGAACATGCTTTGGCGCCACATGTGGTAAAACCAAGAATAGTTTATATTTCTAATTCCACTGAAATCGGCACAATATATTCTTCGGCAGAATTGGAAGCGCTATATGTGTGCTGTCAGCAGCAACAACTGTTACTTTATTTGGATGGCGCACGCCTGGGCCATGCTTTGACCGCGGAAAACAACGATTTAACCTTTGCAGCTATTGCTAAGTATACTGACGTTTTCTACATTGGCGGAACAAAAAACGGAGCTCTGCTGGGTGAGGCAGTTGTGTTTAACCGTCCCGAATTAGCCGTAGATTTTGACTATGCGATCAAGCAGAAAGGCGCCTTGCTTGCCAAAGGCAGAGTGCTTTCAATTCAATTTCTAACGCTATTTCAGGATGATTTGTATTTAGAGCTGGCATTGAGAGCTAATTCGCTTGCGATGCGTATGGCGAAGGCTATCAAAGACAAAGGATATTCCTTTCTAACGGAATCAACCACCAATCAGATTTTTCCCATTTTACCTAAATCGCTCATCGAAGCACTGCTTATAAATTATCAATTTTATATATGGAAGGATATCGATTCAGATTATGCAGCGGTTCGTTTGATCACGTCCTGGGCTACGGAAGAGAAACAGGTTACTAACTTTATAAATGATATATTGAATTCCTAGGGATTGTTCCGCCCTAGCCAATAAATCTTATATACACGAAAGCGCCCAATAGGTAATATTTTACGTATTGGGCGCATCTTATAAAATTGAAAAACTAGTCTTTAGGTTCAAGGGCTTTCCATACCCCTGCTGCTACAGCTGCCCCTACTAATGGAGCTACAATAAAGAGCCAAAGCTGCGATAAAGCCTGACAGCCGGCCAGAATCGCTGGCCCAAATGAACGAGCAGGATTAACCGACGTACCTGTTACGGGAATAGCAACCAAATGGATCTAAAGAAGCGTAAAGCCGATTGCAAGCCCAGCCATTGTGCTGTTTCCTACCTTCGAAGTTGTTGCCAGTATCACAAACAGAAAAATGAAGGTTAACACTGCTTCAATCAAAAAGGCGGAAGCAGTACCATACTCGTTTTGATATCCTTTACCCCAACCGTTTGAGCCATACGCCCACTCTCCTGCGGTAAATCCGGCCAATTGCCCGCTTAAAATCTGCTGAAGGACAAATGCCCCCAAAAGTGCACCAATAAACTGAGCAACAATGTAGACAACCGCATCCTTGGCAGACATTCTACCAGCCAATAACACACCAACAGTCACCGCAGGATTGATATGACAGCCTGAAATTCCACCGATCGTGTATGCAAATACCACCACTGAAAGTCCGAAGGCGACAGCAATACCCAAAAGGCCAAGACCAGAAAGCCCAGCTGTGGTATTGGCTCCTGCAATAGCGGCCGCACCGCAACCAAAAAGTACCAAACCAAACGTTCCAATTAGTTCGGCGATAAATTTTGAAGATGTTTTAATTTCCATATGAATCTGTTTATAACTTAGTTAACTCTAATTTAATCATTTTCCTTATAAAATTATACTGCTAAATAAATTATTGTAGAACAATATCCACACCGCTTTAAAACCAACGTTAATAAGCTTTTCTATATTAATTTAACCAGATTTCATCACAGGCTATAAGAGGCTTTCGCTTAGGATGATACCGCCATTCGGGTAGTTTTGCCAAAGGTGCAGCATAAACTCGGATCACTTTAACACTGTCATTTAATAATACTTGATAAGGTATCTTGTCCAAGGTGTAATCCTCCTCAACGGATTCAAGCTTACTGAGAAATACATCTTGGAAATCTTTTCCATTCTTAGATACCGAAATTCGAATTTCTTTTGGTGGAAATATCCAATGTCGGGCATCCTTTAGAAAATTAAGTGTTATGGTATCTATTCGCCTTTCCTGTTCAAAATCAAAAGTAATATCCATCGGCTCCCCGTTCCATAGCAACCAATTATAGCTATAATCCATATAGCCCGGCACACTATCTGTAAGTGTTTTTAGTCCATTGGCAGGGAAAGAAGGATCAAATGGATATCTCAACTTAATATTTGCTTCAGAGGCCTTATTTGCTCTAACGCCGGCTTTGAATATTTCAGACCACTCCTTTGCATAACTATCGGGTGATGCGCCAGCTTCGGCAAGCTCTATAACGTCCAATTTTTTTGCATCTTCAACAAATTGTGTTACTTTACGACTCACCTTTTGTCTCACAACCCAACGCTCCCCCTCTTGTTCAAATATACCATGTTGATGCGGTCCATAAAATCTTGCTTGTTGCAAATAGGTATAATCCAACCCAAGTCCAATACGCCTGACACGGGATTCCACTAAAGGATTACCTTCACTGGCTATTTCCGCTTTTTCTAATAATGTACTATACTTATCCATCGCCTCTGGACTTAAAAAGTCATGCCTATTATCAATCGGGTTTCCGTAAATGGATAAAGCTGATGAAGGCCCGGGCAAGTGATTTCTTCGTTCAGCAAGATATGCTTTAATAAAGGGTCCAGCCTTGCCATAATAGCCCTCGATAAACTCGTTGGTTAGCTGTTCTTCTGAAAGCGTCGTATCCCAGGCGAGGTTAGCCAATATATAGGCATTTAGCTCCGCCATATCACTATAAGTCGCTCCTCCACCTTGCAAAAAGACCCCTTCGACACCTTGCGTTTTCAAATATTGTAGACTTTCCTGCATGGTTCCTTGGATCGGAAATGGCGCAAGATAATTAGTGAACTGTGTCAGATAATCCCATACAAATACATGCTTGGCCTTAGCTTTCCAAGCTCCCAATTGTCTACGAAAAGTTGCTGCTGATGGTTCACTTCCAATGTCATTTTTTCTAAAAGCATCGATATTACTTAATATAACAGAAACATTATCGGCAACCTTGAAGTGCGTTGGCGCATTTGCTGATTCTAAATACGCCAGTGTTGTAAATTTTTTGTCGGGAAATTGTGCGGCCACCCTATTCACAAAGTGAATCAGTGAGCCTTGCGCTCCACCCTCCCGCTTATCAATAGCCTGACAACGATCGCAAGTACAGCTTCCAATATCATCATTGGCCGCGATAGACCAATAAGTAGCTGTGGGATTTTCGCTTATCCTACGTTTAAAATAAGCTACGGTAAGATTAAAAACGTCCTCGTTAGATAGACAAAGTTGAATAGGTTGGCGTTTTCCATCATACAGGGAGTAATACTCCGGATGTTCTTTAAAATAAACTGATGGTGGCAATATTTTACTGAAAGTGTGCCCCCAATCTCCCCAGCGTTCTTCCAAATTATGTAAACCATACCAATCCATATACTCCTGATCCAATTCAACAGGGAAATAAACCTCTCTAAACTCAAAATTTGGTTTGGAATAAATCTTCAGATCTGAATCCACTGTTAAGAATGTCAATTTTGGAACAGATGTATTTTCTTTACCTACATACCACTTTCGTCCACCAATAATATCCCTGACATAACGATATGCCGCAAATAGTACACCTTTACCACTTCCCTCGATATAAATATTCTTTCCTACAGCTTGTATGGAGTAACTGTCTTCGGGAAACATATTAGTTATTGAGCTTTTTTCCAAAATAATGGCATGTGTGACTTCGCCTTTAGCTTGTATTGCAAAATCTACACCTGTACTTTCTTTTGTAAAAGTGTTTATCACCGCAGCAGCTTTTTGTAAAACAGGATCATTTGCATCCGCTTGAATGACATAGTCCGTTTTCCCTTGATCAACTAATGTAATTCTTTCTTTACCCTGAACTATCGTTACCATTGACAATAGACATAACATAAACTTCCACATCATATTAAAAATATTTCCTTAATGATAGATTTAGGTCATACTGATTCATAAATCTATTTTCAGCAACTTTGTAATAGCTCCAACCGCCCATGAGTGTAAAACCCCAATTGTCTATACGATGTTGCCGTCAAAATACGCCAGCCCTCACCTTCGAAAAAGGATCGAATGAAATGGATTATATGTTCAATTTTACTAAGCATGACCTATTCTTAATCGTACACGAGATATAAGTTCCGACGGAGAGATAGGCTTTTTAATATAATCATTGGCTCCGACTTCGAATCCTTCCACAATACTATTATCGTCACGGTAACCGGAAATAATAATAACAGGTACCTGATTATTCGTATTGCTTTTCCGAATGCGATCGATTATTTCGTAACCATTGGCAAAAGGTCATAACAGATCTGGCAAGTAATAGGTCATAGCCCTCCCTTACAAGAACAAATTGCATTGTGCTTAATAGAATCTCATTATCTTCGATAACAAGAATTCTCTTTTTTTCGTTCCCCATAGCGGTAGATTTTTAGTTTTTCACAGTGATGCAAAGTTTCGAAAAAAAAAGAAAATTCGTTGTAGATTAACCACTACAACTCCGTTTAAATAATTTAAACAAAGATTTTAGTTATTAGTTTTAATTAAAATGACAATATACTGACAGGTGGTAGACTCTATATTATTGTTAAACAACTAAACTAGTATGCAAATTTTCAACTTCTCGGATTAACGTTTGCATAATATCTGTTGTCGAAAGTTCACTGTAAGAATGGATCGATTGTCCGGCCCAAATATTTACAAAATCGACATTTTTATTGGCCTTGGCTACTTTTCGTAATTCCCCGGTGAGTTTATTTTGATAGGGATATGGTAAGATATAGTGCGATTTGTCCAAAGCTTCAATAAATGTATTCTTTATACCTCTGGCATAGCGTCCTGAAAAACTCCTTGTCAAGACAATATCTGATTCCTTAACATGAGAAAGACGCGCTTTCTCAAAGTCCAGCAGTGCGCTTTCTTTAGATTTGAGCAATAAACTGCCAATCTGAAAACCACTGGCACCTAATAGCTTTGCAGAATGGATCGTGCTTGCATTATATAATCCACCGGCATAAATAAGCGCCACGTTTACATGCTCTTTCACTTGTGGTAGCAGAGAAAATCCGCCAATCTCAGGAACAGGTGCCTCCTCAAAACTTCCGCGATGTCCCCCAGCTTCTAATCCCTGTACACAGATCACATCAATACCAGCTTCTTCCAGAGCAATTGCTTCTGCCACTGAAGTGCATGTACCAATAATCATCACATCATTGTCTTTCAATCGTTTTATACTTTGTGCATCCAGATTTCCAAAAGTAAAACTCACAACTTTACACTGATGGCTTATGATCGCGTCAATTTGTTCCCTGTAATCTGTAATATGGATGCTATCGAGCTCCGGTAAAGCTACTTCTAAACCATATTGCAGGGCTAACTGTTCCACAAAAACCTTTGTTTCATTATACGCTGTCCTCAAATTCACTGAAACTTCAGGAACATGATTTACAAAAATATTGACTGCAAAAGGCTTCTTTACATATGCAGCGGTTGAACGAATAAGCTCACTACAGCGTTCTGCTGGTAGATCACCCAACGATAGCGACCCGAGCGCTCCGGCACGCGATGCTGCAATGACCATTTCTGGTGTGGTAACACCAAACATGGGAGCTTGGATAATCGGATAATCAATACCTATTAATTGTGTAATTTGATTTGACCATTTCATATCGGAAGTAATTAATATGCTTAAGATTCAACTAAAATAGCTTTCATGTGATTGTTCTAATTTAAGCTATTTTAAAACAAATTATACTATAATACTAGAAAATCATCCTGCATTGCGGTACCAAATAAGCGATTTATACCGTATATTTATTCTATAGTATTACGTAACAAACAATTTTATGAAAATCGCTTTCTTTTCGACAAAACCATACGACAAATTATTCTTTGAGCAAGAAAACAGCACCTATGGCTTTCAGTTCAATTTTTATGAAACGCATTTAGGTCCACACATTGTCAATGCTATTGAAGATGAGAAGGTAGTCTGCGCATTTGTCAATGATAAACTCAACCGACAAGTTATTGAAGTACTTGCTCAAAAAGGTGTTGAGCTGATCGCCTTACGCTGCGCTGGCTTTAATAACGTTGATCTGGAAGCTGCCAGGGAATTTGGGATAAAAGTTTGTCGGGTGCCCGCCTATTCCCCTGAAGCGGTCGCTGAACACACCATGGCCATGTTATTGACATTGAATCGTAAAACACATAAAGCCTATAATCGCGTACGGGAGCAAAATTTTGCATTGAATGGACTTTTGGGATTTAATCTCCATCAGAAAAAAATTGGCGTTATTGGTACTGGAAAAATTGGAAAGGCTTTTATCAAAATCGCATTGGGATTTGGGGCAAATGTAATTGCCTATGATTTATACCCAGACCAGCAGCTTACAGCACAAGGTGTCAATTACAGATCGTTGGATGAAGTCTTCAAAGAATCAGATATTATTTCTCTTCATTGCCCGCTTACTCCCGAGAACCACTATCTCATTAATAAGGAGTCATTGGACAAGATGAAAGATGGGGTGACAATTATTAATACAAGCAGAGGCAATCTAATCAATACCAATGATGCTATTAAAGCGCTTAAAGAACGAAAAATTGGCTTATTAGGTATTGACGTTTATGAACAAGAGGAAAAGTTGTTTTTTAAAGACTTATCGACAACAATTATTGAAGATGAAACAATACAATTATTGATGAGTTATCCGAATGTTTTGGTTACGGCGCATCAAGCTTTTTTCACAACAGAAGCATTAACAGAAATTTCTCAAAGAACGCTTCGAAGCATCTCCGACCTATCAACCAAAGGGATCACTGACGCAGAAGTCTTGCTATAGCAAGACTTAATATCAAATTTATTTCGGATAAAACAATGAAAAACCATGTTTTGAAAGGATTCCTCTTGGCAATCGGGGCGGCTATTCTTTGGGGTGTATCGGGTACTTTTGGCCAATTTCTTTTTCAAAAAAGGGCAGTTAACGTAGAATGGCTTATTACGGTAAGAATGCTTGTGACAGGCATTGTATTATTGCTTTTGGCGGGAATGCACAAGAAAAATGAGATTTGGCAGATTTGGCGTCATCGTAAAATAGTTTAGCACTTCTTCTATTCAGTATTTTTGGTGTATTAGCCGTCCAATATACTTATTTTGCCGCCATAAATTATTCCAACGCTGCTACCGCAACTGTGCTACAATATACAGGTCCGGTCCTGATCGCAATCTATATGGCGTTGAACAAGAGAAAATTCCCTTCGAAAGTTGCCTGCCTGGCCATACTTTTAGCTATACTGGGCACATTTCTTTTAGTCACACATGGGAATTTTGGTTCCCTGTCGATTTCTCCTCTCGCATTATTTTTTGGTTTGATGTCAGCTGTTACGCTTGCTTTTTATACACTACAACCAATCCACTTGTTAAACAAGTATAATGCGGCAATAGTTATCGGTTGGGGAATGCTATTGGGAGGTCTCGTTTTTTGCTTTGTCAAACCTCCTTGGGAAATTGATGGAATCTGGGATATATATACCTATAGCTACACTGCTTTTATTGTTGTCTTCGGCACACTAATCCCTTTTTATGCTTATCTAACAGCAGTTAAGCTTATTGGTGGACAAAAGACAAGTCTTCTAGCTTCTGCCGAACCCTTATCGGCGGCCCTATTAGCTGTCTTGTGGTTAAATACACCATTTAGAGAAACAGACTGGATCGGCACTTTTTGTATTATCGGTACAATAGTCTTATTGGGCATCACCAAAAATGAGGAGCGAAAAAGGATAAGCTAAATGCCTATCCCCTTTCGCGCTTGTAATCTGACCACCACTCATCAAGTCTTTCAATGACGGGTAGTAAAGTTTTACCTAATTCGCTGAGTTTATATTCCACGCGTGGTGGAGATTCAGCGTAAATCTGTCTACATAAAATACCATCGCGTTCGAGCTCACGGAGCTGAACAGTCAATGTCGTTTGTGCCAGATCTTCCATTTCCCGTCGTAGCTCACCAAATCTTTTGGGGCATTGTTTAGCAACAGCCTTAATGAGCGAAACTTTCCATTTTCCACCTATTATCTTAAAAATTCCATTGACATCACAGCAGGCGCCAAAATTTTCACTTTTTTTTTCATTCATAATCACCTCATACTGACCATTAGTTCATAAAAACATACCAAGTACATAATTTATAACTACTTGATTGTAGAAAATATCCAAGCTATTTTTAACCATAAAATTATTAAAAACTTTCTATATGCGCTTTCAAATTAAAGATTTACTTCATATTTTCCTCCTTTCAACTGGTATATTTCTATTTGTCATAGATCTCTTTATTATTAATGTTTCCCTTCCCACAATTCAACATGGACTACATCTACGAGACAGTGATACGCAATGGATTATAATACTTTATATTATTGGGTATGCAAGTCTTCTAATCAATGCTGGGAATGCCGGAAATCATTATGGAAAGAAGAAATTATATTTAATTGGGATGGCTTGTTTTACTGTAGCCTCCCTTGTATGTGGCTTAGCCAATAATCTTTACATTTTATTGGCCGGAAGATTGATCCAGGGGATTAGCTCTGGACTTATGGTTCCACAGGGCATCGCATTGATCACGTTACTTTTTGAAAATCCGGAGAAGCGATCGATGGCTTTGGGTATCTATGGAAGCATAGCAGGTATTGCCTCAGTAATAGGTCAATTATTAGGCGGAATTCTTCCGGATCAGACTTGGATACATGAAAGTTGGCGTCTTATTTTTTTGATCAATGTTCCCATTGGGGTACTTGCCTGCTTTGCTGTCTATCGCTATACATTCAATGATCAAGTTACTGGAAAATCTAAGATCTCTTTTATCCCTATGATAACGTTGTTTATCCTTTTAATGGGAATAATTTTTCCTTTAATCATGGGACCTGAGTTGAAATGGCCATTCTGGTCATTACTGCTATTGGGAGCAGCAATTGTTCTCGTCCTGTTGTTTCTAAAAAAACAACGTAAATTAGAACAAACGGGCCGTTCTAGTCTACTCAATTTCTCCTTATTTAATAATCGGGTTTTCAATTTAGGCCTTCTAGCGGCTTTAGCCTATTATATGGTCCAAGATGCTTATTTTATTATTAACTCCAATTACCTTCAAAATCAAAAGAATTATACGGCAACAATGACAGGAATTGCGTTTGTTTTTCAGGGTATTGGTTACGTATTGGCAAGTGTTATTGTCAGCAAGTTAATACAGCGCCACGGAAAGATCATTGTCCTATATGGATTAGGAATAATGATTTTGGGTTTGCTGTCTCATCTTTTCGTTTTCAATACGATGATCATAGATAGCAACCAAATACACGCGCTCTTCTTTTTTTATGGTATTGGCTGCGGTAGTGTACTGCCGGCATTAATGACACTTGCATTAAAAGACCTTAACGAAAAACTAATCTCCGTAGGATCCGCCATCTATCTTACTGTACAACAGTTATCTATATGCTTGGGAATCGCTTTTATTGTCGGTATATTCCTCCATCGGAAAGAGACTAAATTTCTTATTTTGCAGAACATCTCATCTGCCTATGGCTACTCGATCGTACTATCGGTCATATTACTCTTATTTGTCGTATGTACAATAGCTTATTTACCCTCAAAAAAAGTAAAATAGCAGGTAATTCGTTCATGATTTCGCTGGGTCTATCATACTTTCTCTCAGGATTAATGTAGCTAATTTGCTGCTTCATACTTGTCTACTAAAGCGTAGTCGTAAGGAATACGGATGCTCAGCGGGCTGGCTTCCCATAAGTCTGAACCGCTGGGCAAATAGAAATCATAGGCATTACGCATGAAATTCTCCCCATTGGGAGCTTCTTGCCAGTTTTTCTTCTCCCTATTGTAAAGTAATATCATACAACTCACGCAGGTGCCCTTATCTTTCATGGTCGAATTTTCATAACACTTCCCTATTTTTACAGTTAATTTTTGCTGAATAATAACATCAGTCAACCGCCCATTTGTAAGGTGAATTAGAGCGATCTGTGCATCTTCATCTGTTGGTGAATGTTTTGCTGCTTTCAATTGATCGAACTGAGCCCGATATATTCGCGCTATTTCAGCCTGCCTCACATCCAATGGTAAGAGATTTGTATCTACGGGATGGAGGTCTTCAACACCGCCCGCCCGGGTAACACCAGCACTTAATACAATATTTTGTTTGGATGTATCAGTATCAGCGGCAGCTGAGCCTTCATTTTTATCGAATAGCTGCGTAAGTTCTGAGATATGATGCCCTATTTGATTAAAACCCACAACGTAATTTAAGATAACGAAAGCCAACAGAGCAAGGACTGAAAAGATAAAAAGTGCCTTCCAAATACTAGTTCGCCCACGCTCATTTGTTTCCACTTCCAAAAAAGAAGATCCTTTGTGATCTGCTTCCTGAGAATCGCCACGATGTTCAACGAATTCATAATCAGCCAAAAACAGGTCTTTACCATCAAAAAGATCAATATGGTCTTCTTTAAACATCTCCACAATATCCCGGGCAGTTTTATACTTTACATTTGCCTGGGTGGCAATCAGATCAATAGCCGCATTTACATCACCCTGTTTAATGAATTCACGAATAGTTGCTTTATCAATTTCGATCGTATTGACGAGAATATTTTTGGTCATATCGTTTAATTTCCTATAGATTAGAATGCTTTGCTACCTAAACGAAGTAAAAGCATTCGACTTCAAAAATGAGATTAATAAATGAGAGATCAATGAAAATTTCTTCCCTTATGAAAAATACCTGCAGCATTGTCGCCATCAGTTGTCAGATCTTTTAACAAACCTGACATATCAAAGCATCGTTGCGCTATTACATGAATAACTTCACCTTCAACTTGGATTTTACCCGCAACCATAAGGAGTTTTGCCCGAAGGATTTCTTTACGATATTTTTCAAATACATTACTCCAAACGACAATATTTGAAAAACCAGTATCATCTTCAATAGTGATAAATAAAACACCTTTGGAGGTTCCTGGTCGTTGTCTAACAGTAATCAACCCACATACTTTCACAGGCATATCATTTTGTATCAAGCCCAATTTTGCTGTGGGCACTACATGGAGAAGATCGAGCTTTCCGCGCAAGAAACTTACTGGATGTGCTTTAATGGATAGCGAGGTCCTTGCGTAATCAGCCACAACATGCTGGCTTTTTGTTAGCAATGGTAATTCAATTTGCCCCTCCATGGTACTTTCAGATGCTTGACCTTCAAATAATGCAATCGGCCGATCACCCAATGCTGTAATTTCCCAAAGCGCTTGCCGACGATCAATACCTAATGATGTAAAGGCATCTGCATCAGCCAATTTCTCCAACGCAATAAGAGATAGTCCAACATCCATCATACCAGTAATGGATGAATAGGCAGACTGCCGACCTTGAGTCAACACAACGGCCTCTTCCCTTGAAAATCCTTTGATCTGACGTAAACCCAATCGAAGAGCATGTGGTTTTCCAATTTCTCCCTCTAAAGTATTGTCCCATGAAGAATGATTGATATCAATGGAACGTACTTTTACGCCATGTTTCTGTGCATCAATAACAATTTGAGCAGGTTGATAAAAGCCCATGGGCTGACTATTGAGTAAGGATGCCGCAAAAATATCGGGGTAGTAATACTTAAGCCATGAGGACACATACACCAGTAAAGCAAAAGACGCTGCGTGACTCTCTGGAAAACCGTAACTGCCAAAACCTTCCAATTGCTTAAAAACTCTATTGGCAAATTCTTCCGTATAGTTTTTCTTTACCATACCATCGACCATTTTTTTGTGAAAAGCAGATACCTGTCCTTTTGCTTTGAATGTAGCCATGCTACGCCGCAATTCATCGGCTTCCGCAGGAGTAAATCCGGCAGCGACTATGGCAATTTCCATGGCCTGCTCCTGAAAGAGAGGAACCCCCAAGGTTTTTTTAAGAATGGTTTGGATCTCAGTGCTGGGATAATCAACAGCTTCCTCTTTATTTCGACGGCGCAAATAGGGATGCACCATATCGCCTTGTATCGGTCCAGGTCGAACGATAGCTACTTCAATGACTAGATCATAAAACTCTCGTGGTTTTAATCGCGGCAACATCGACATCTGGGCCCGGCTTTCGATCTGGAATACACCTAGAGTATCTGCATGGCAGATCATATCGTAAACCTTTGGATCGTCTTCTGCCCCAATATCAGCCAGGGTAAGCTCTTTTCCATAATGCTTTTTAGCGAGATCAAAAGCTTTGCGAATACAGGTCAACATCCCCAAAGCAAGTACATCAACCTTTAGAAAGCCGAGTGCTTCAAGATCATCTTTATTCCATTCGAGATTTGTCCGATTATCCATGCGGGCATTTATTAAAGGACAAAGCTCATGCAAATTACCTTGCGTAATAACAAATCCGCCTGTATGCTGCCCCAATTGACGTGGAAAGCCAATATATTGATGTGTCAATTCGAGAACTTTTCGCAAATGTTGGTCTTCCGGATTAAAGCCCTGTTCAACCAAACGTTCCAAATTGATATAATCGTCCCAATGGCTACTCACAACCCCTGCTAAACGCCCTACAGCATCCATGGAAAGCCCCATGGCCTTGCCAACATCACGTATAGCCCCTTTGGAGCGCACCTGTGTGACAGTTGCTACGATAGCAGCACGATTGCGGCCATATTTCTCATAAATATACTGGATGACTTCCTCACGGCGCTCATGTTCAAAGTCGACGTCTATATCTGGTGGTTCATCGCGTGCATCGGACATAAATCGCGCAAACAAAAGCCTGTATTTTGACGGGTCAACAGAAGTAATACCTAAGCAGTAACATACGGTTGAATTTGCTGCAGATCCACGCCCTTGGCATAAAATTCCCTTTTCCTTCGCAAATCGAACATAATCATACACCGTCAAAAAATAAGAAGCATAATTTTTGCGTTCGATAAAATCAAGTTCCATTTGAATCGTTTCGCGAATTACATCCGGGATATCTCCGTTAAATCGTTTACTGGCACCTTCCCAAGTTAAATAACTTAATTCTTCCTGTGTAGTCCGACCATGAGATGATAATTCATCTGGATAGATATATTTCAAATCATCTAAGGAAAAACGACAAGCATTGGCAATTTTTACACTCTGTTCTACAGCTTCAGGGTACAACCTAAACAAGCGTTCAACTTCAGTTATTGATTTTAGATAGCGCTCTGCATTGGGATATAAATTAAATCCAGCCGTATGTATTGTGCATTTTTCACGAATACAGGTTAAAATATCCTGCAATTCACGCCTTTCAGGTACATGATAATATACATCACCAAGTACAACAAGCGGGATAGCCAGGTGTTCGCCCAACTGATTTATTCTAAACAATAATTTAGCATCATCACCACGATAGAGTTTTTTTATTCCTAGATTAAGACACCCCTGTAGACGCTGTTGACATTCCTGTACAAACGCTATAAATGACTGCTCAAGCTCAAAACCGACCACTAGTTTTTCAGGTGGACAAATAATGAATATAATCCCCTCAGCATATTGAAACACATCATTTTTGTACAATTCGCATCTTCCTTTTTCCGTCCTTAGATTTCCAACAGTTAACAATGTTGAAAGCCGTCCGTAAGCCTCTTTATCTGTGGGGTATGCCAATAAGCTTGGCCCATCCTGTAAATCTAGACGACAAGCAGGAATCAGTCGTATACCGTTTTTTTTTGCAGCCATATGTGCACGGACGATTCCAGCAAGGCTATTGCGGTCCGTTACTGCAACAGAATTATACCCCAATCGCGCCGCTTGCTCGATCAGTTCTTCCGGATGAGAAGCACCTTCGAGAAAACTAAAATTACTTGTTATCTGTAATTCACAATATACCATACACTAACCTTATGCAAAAAAACCATGTATAAACCATTGATCAGCCTGACCGTCATAATGCCCGGCGCGATATAACCAAAAGCGCCGACCTTGCAGATCTTCCACCGCATAATAATCCCGATGTTCACCAGGATCAATCCACCATTCGCGTTCAATACGTTCGGGGCCATCTGCTTTCCTTATAGTATAGGTATCTCCCTTATAACGGAACAGTATGGGTGGATAGTCGGGTATGGGTGCTGTGACTATAATACGTTCAGGGATCTTCAATAGTCGTGTTGGACGTGGCCTTGCAGTTTGCCAGTCAACAGCTGCAACCTCATCCATTTTAGCCGCTATTTTCATGGATCGTTCCGGCCAATAGTGCGCAGATGGCACATAGCGTGAAATATCACAATTGGCGTCCCTACTTTTCAAGCGATCTAAAAGTTCGGTAACCGTTGGGTTTTTGAGACCAATTCTATTGTTCCAAAGATTTTCCTGAACTGGATCTGCCGTCTCAACTTTGGATACGCCCAAGGTAAATAATTCAATTCCCAATGCCGGTTCAATTTGCGGAATCTTTAGGACAAATAATTGAAGGATATGTTTAACCTGAGCAGTAGCACGATTAGTCTCAATAGTAATGGTCTCTATTTTTCCATCCACGCGATGACAATTCAATTCGGCTGCACGTAATCCTTTACCCTCCCCCGACAAACGCTTACACAACTTGTTTAATAAATCTTCCAAAGCCAGTTCAATACCATTTGCTGTACAGATAGGCTCCAAACAAGGTAAACGCTCTTCATAGGGTAAGATGGGTTTTATAGAAATAACAAATTCATCTTCCAATCCCATGGCCTGGTCCAGTCGGAGCAGTAAACTATCGCCAAACCTTCTACGCAACACTGAACGTGGCATTTTTGAAAAACTTCCGATTGACCGTAATCCAAGCGATTGTAAGCGCTTCAATTGAACATCTTCCAATCGTAATGCAGCAGGACTTAATGGAAGAAGCGTTTCCGACTGCGCCTGTTCATTTATAATGATATCTTCGTGTCCAAAATGCGCTACCGCCCATGCGGCCCCAATGGTATCAGCAATCCCCATACGTACATCATAACCATGTTGTCTAAATTTCGAGACAATACTTGTTAAGTAGGCCGCCTCCCCGCCCCAAAGATGAGCACAACCACTAATATCCAGGATGATACCGTCGGGCGTATCTAATGCCACTTGTGGTGTGTACCTGATGCACCACTCTGCTATCGAATGGAGTAACTTTTCAGCCAATCCAGCTTGCTCATTGATTATTTTAAGTGATGGAATAAATGCCCGTGCATCCGCTATAGCCATACCTGAATGCACCCCCGCTTGCTCCGCTAATAAGTTACTCCCACTGACGATTAATCTTCCTTGAGCGGCGATGGACAATACAAAGGGAATATTTTGCAAATGTGGTTTGCAAACAGTGAGCCAATCTGTTTTCAGATGAGGAAACCAAAGTGAGGCAAATCTTTTTTTCATGACTAGCCAAGATTTTGGTAGTTATAATTCCAGTCTTTTACCTGTATCTCCTTTTTAGAAAATGTTTTAAATCCTTGTGGAGACCAGGTTATTTGCTCTTTAGCTGGACTACCATTCCTTACCTTGAGCAGCTCTACATCCCAACAAGGGTAGCCAATACCAGGTAATCCATCATCCGATTGACTAGGTAAAGAAGTGACTTTCCAACGTGCCGCACAACTCGTCGCCAACAAGATCTTTGGGTTATGTTGAAGTATAAACCCTGTAACCCGACTTTTTTCTACGGCAAGTTGAAGGCGCCTCGACTGAACAAAATCCAGCTGATGTATTTCGGCCAGCACGGCTGTTATGCCATGGCATTTCAACGCTTCTTCCATCGCCCATAACACATCCTTCTCCCGTTTCATAGAAACAAAAACAATCGATGCTGGATCGACCCCAAATGATCTGATTGCCGCTGGAAATACCGTTTGAATGGAGCCTATCCAAATACAAATCCCATCAGTTTGCATAAGTTTTCCAAGGAGACCACCAATAAACCCACAGGATGCAGCACTATCCATGCGGTTAAAGCTCACAAACTCGTGTATTACCCCTTTAGGAAAAACTCCATTCGGAAAAGCTTTCTCCAATGGCCCCAAACCCATCGTGCTTGCATCATTTGACCTTTGAGGTACCCCTTGCCAGGCAAGCAAGTCCTTTTTAAGTTTGCTGATCAAAGCCTGTTTATCTTCTAACATCATAGCCCCTCGTATTTAATATTACACACAAATATAATACTAATTATTTTAGCAATAAAAGAGAATGCTACATTTTTTAGTGCAAACAACAGAACTTAGAACCGTAGAGCCTTTGTTACTTCAAGCCTTATATATCATTCAAGAATTGCTGGATAACATCTTTTTTTCTTGTCGCAACAGGAATCATTTTACCATCGGACATTTCTATCTGGCCATCCTTGAAATATTTTTTTATATAGTTTGCATTGATTAAATAAGATTGATGACAACGAATAAATTCGGATTCAGGAAGCATAGTTTCAAAGTGCTTAAGGACTTTCGAAACCATCATCGGTTTATTGTCTTTAATATAAAATGTAGTATAACCCTTATCTCCATGGCAATAAAGAATATCATCGATATTCACAATCTGAGTGTATTCAAATGTACGTAGTGCTATTTTCTTTGGTCTAACTGGTGACTTCAGATAGCTTTCGGCCATACTTAATTGCATGCTATTGAATCTAAACTCTGTATTTTTCTTATAGCATTTTTCAATAGCCTCTATAAATTGTTCCGGAACCAAAGGCTTTAATAAATAGGCAATAGCGCCTATATTAAGGGCTTCTATAGCATATTGGTTAAATGCGGTTATAAAGATTGTATTTATGTCCAATTTCAGCTCGGAGAGGAAGGATAAGCTTGATCCATCTTTCAATTGAATATCAGCTAAAATAAGATCTGGATTAGATACAAGTAACTCACGTTCTGCTTGGGCGATTGATGGACTATAACCAACGATCTGGACATAAGGAATAGCATCCAATAAAGACTTAATGTACAAATAGATATTATACTCATCTTCAAGAATATAAACTTTCATAATTTCACGTATTTAATTAAAATATAAAACGAGTGGGATATAGAGTTCTACGCGATATCCACTTTTATCTTCTCTATAATTGGGCTTTATTTCAATCCTTGCTTTTTGATGAGGATCATTAAACAAAAGCTCAAGGCGCTCTTTCGTGATAACTTGTGAAAGAGAGGTCTTGTGTGCATTATTTTTCTGATAAGATTGCATTCCCCAGCCATTGTCACTGATAACAATATGCAATTGATCTGCTTCCTGATTAAAAAGAATTTGCAATTGTCCACGATAATTCAAATTTTTGAAAGCATGTTCAATAGCGTTTTCGACAAAAGGCTGAATCAACATAGGAGGAATCATGACATCATCAACATCCGAGTTACCGCTCTCAATTTCAAAATCAAATACATCTTGATAGCGCATCTGCTGTAAAAGTATATAATTCTTTAATGATTTAATTTCTTGATCCAAAGAAATATACTCTTCCCTATTTAATTCGAGTATATCACGAATTTGACGGGACAATAAGATGAGGTACTGATTTGCCTTTGCTTTTTGCTCACTACTGATCAAACCTTGCAAATTAGCTATAGCATTATAAATAAAATGGGGATTAAGCTGGTTTTGTCGCGTCTTCTGCTCTAAAATTAATTGTCTATTTTCGGCAACTATACGCTGATTAATATTTTTCAATAGCTTTTGTTTATTCCGGTAATAAATGAAGAACGCAATGCTAAAGATCAGTGCAAATAAAATAACAAAAATCCAGCGCTGTTGGACCATAATCTTATGGTTGAATGCATTTGTTGTTTTTAAAAGCTTAATAGCCTGATCCTTTTTTTCAGTTTCATACCGTGTATTGATCTCATTGATACGTTCATTTTCAATACTCTTTGTACTATTTTTATAGTCCTGATAGGCCGAATCCAAGGTAAAATAAGCCCGTTCATAATCTCCTTTTAATGCGTGCGCTACTTGTAGATTCTGATAATAGAATAATTTATTTTGCTTGCCTTTATGTGTTTTGATAAACTGCAATCCAGCATTAAAATAATAGATCGCCGAGTCAACTTGATGATTATTCAAAAAATTTTTTGCCAAATTCGCATACGCATAGGCATTGAGTGCCTTGCTTGAAGATAAATAATTAAAATATTTTTGGGATGCCTCTACCGCTTTTCGACTATTCCCTATGCTAAAGAAATACTGCGCCTGTAAATTATACATGCGCATAATGATAGCAGAATCCGCCGTTTTATTTGCGTAATATTTGCTGCTATCCAGTGTTACTTTTAGCTTCTCAAAATCATGCAATTCAATATACTGCATAAATTTGATCTCCTGATACGCTTGCGCAACACGGGCATCGGATCTATTGGGATGATAATGATACCATGACTCGTTATCTTTGAGCGCCTGGTTATAGTCAGCTCGACGATAATTTGCATTAGCCAATAGATTGAAAAAAAGAAAGCTAAACCTACTCTTATTTTCTAACGCATATTCTTTAGCATCAATAATTTGTTCCATGATGCCAATAGTAGTCACATCATTAAAACTAAAATTAGCCCTTATTTTAAAGTAATCCTTCAGAACAAGCAAATCTGGAGACAGTTTTCTCCCATCAAGGTTTTTCAGCGCGATTTCTATTGAATCTATGTTATCGTCCAACAAATAGTTGTAGGCCAAAAAAATCCAATTATAACCAGAATTATTAAAATACTTATCCTGAGCAAACTCCGCTTTCTTCTTTGCTATAATAGATTGATCCCTAAAATCTTGTAAAGCGAGAAATTTTAATAACGTATCCTGATAGGTTAAATCAAGTGAGTTATCTTCGATATGCGTATTATTTTTAGACGCCTGCTGGCCACTTTGATGACAAGAGAGTAACTGTGCCATGAGCACGAGAGATAAAAAACAAAAAGTAAATCTTGTCAAATTTCGTATCATCAGAATATAACTATCTGTTTAAATTTACATGAAGGTGCCTATATTTTTCCATAACCTCGTTCATTAACTATGATAAGCTTTCACAGGATAAGCAGCTATTAAAGAAATATGCAAGGTACTGTCCATATCATGTTCTCAATTGCCGAATATCGGAATATTATCAAAAAAACAAGATATACTTTCATAAGTATTTAACCCGGCTGATACTTATGCTAATATTCTTCTCCAATAAAAACACCGGTCGCAACCATTGAACTCGCTTATAGGTAATTTCGTTTTACTACCTACGAACATACAAATTGGTCAAACAACGAAAACTTCATAGTTAATAATCGCAGTATATGACTCAATATTTGCATCAATAAAGAGAATTTCGTGTTTTTTCATCAAAGTGTGTAACGAAATATCCCGACCGTACCTATACTATGGAGCATCACGCTAAAACGTCATATGGTAAATAATCTAATCTTAACTTACATAAACTGGAATATAAATAGTGATATCTTTGTTATTCCAATTATTGAACACCCTATTCGCTGGTACGGACTATTTTGGTTATTGGGCATTGTATTATGCTATAAGATACTAGATTCATTATTTAAGAAAGAAGGTCGGCCAACCGAGTTCTTAGATCAGCTAACCATTTATATCGTTTTAGGTACTATTATTGGTGCTAGATTGGGGCACGTATTATTTTACGACCCCAGTTATTACCTGGATCATCCCTTAAAAATAATGGCCATTTGGGAAGGTGGGCTGGCAAGCCATGGCGGAGGTATAGGTATCCTGACTGCAATCTATTTATTTGCAAAAAAACAGCAGCTTCCTTTTCTTTGGGTTGCAGATCGGGTTGCTTTGGTCGTCCCTATAGCGGGGGCTTGCATTCGCCTGGGCAACTTAATGAACTCTGAAATGATTGGAACAGCAAGTAGTTTACCTTGGGCCTTTGTGTTTACCCGTATCGACACGATACCCCGGCATCCGGCACAGCTTTATGAAGCATTATTTTGTCTCCTATTATTCGTATTGTTATATCGTTTGTGGAAAGAAAAAGAGCTTCAACGTAACAATGGAAACTATTTTGCCTTACTATTGGTTTTGCTGTTTTCGTTCCGGTTTTTGGATGAGTTTTTGAAAATCAATCAGGAGCATTTTGAAGACTCCCTATTCATCAATATGGGACAGCTTCTTAGCATACCATTTATTATTATTGGAGCTGGTCTATTTATTTTCAACCGTTTTCAAGAAAGAATACCAAAACTAAAGTAAGGGGATGCGCAGTACTTCCAAAAATCATCACCTATGCCATGGTCATCAGGAACAGAAATTTTATCATGATTTTTTTAATAAGCCATGTTGAAAAGCATATTTTACTAATTCCGCAGTGTTCTTCACCCTTGTTTTATCAATCAAGTTCTGCCGATATCCTTCAACAGTACGCTTACTCAAAAAGATTTTATCTGCAATTTCTAGATTTGTAAACCCGTCCGCGATCAATTCCAATACGTCTAGCTCGCGTTCACTTATTTCCAAATCTAGGATAGTATTCGAGCCAGCATCCGTATAAACCTGACCCGAAGAAACTTGTTCAAGTAAGGCTAAGCTAATTTCTTCACTCATATACCGCCCGCCCTGAGCGACATGCTTTAATCCAAAAAGTAATTCATTATAACCTACATTTTTCAACAGGTAGCCTGAAAGACCATGCTCAAACCCTTCAACCACATAATGAATTTGACTAAGCATGGATAATATCACAACTTTGACCAGCGGATATTTTTGACTGATGCTTTTTAAGAGCTCCATCCCGTCCATATGCTCCATACTTATATCAGTTAAGACAATATCGGGAGCTAGACCATTCGCCAATTTAGACAGGGCTTCCGTACCATCAGATGCCTCGCCTATCACTGCAAATTCTCCATCGGATTCTAAAAGTAGTTTAATACCATTACGTACGACCATGTGATCTTCAACCAATAGTATTTTAACCATATTCATCTTCTTTAGCATTTAAATATAAACTTTCAATTCTATTTTCTTCCAACCATATACGACAATGATGGTGTATTGTATTTTCCGATTTGGAATAAAAAAGAAACAGACTGCATAAACAAAATAAATTTACATTTAATTTTCCGATTACACACAAGCGGATAAAAATTGGCGAGAGCTATCGCAATCAAAGCAAGTCCCGCTGCTTATCTTTATGT